>CALKUU010000101.1 GCA_937996665.1 uncultured Xenococcaceae cyanobacterium
CTTTGGTCAAGCATCTAGGTTGAGTAGCCCCCAATTCTGGGTCAATTCAGGTTTTTACCTTACGCCCAGATTTATTATAAAACTACCGAAGCTATTGGTATATAAAGATTTTAATTCAAAAGTGTTAATTTATGATCAATAAACCTGTGGCTCGTTTTCATCCCGACTTTCAATCGAAGATTAGAAAGCGGGACTTTCACTCGCAAGTTGAGTATGAAATTGGAGAGTTAATCAAAGAGTCTTAGAAATTGAACCCGATCCCAACAAGTGCATTGATATTATTATCATCAAACAACTGCACATTGAATTGACCAGTAGCCGTAAATTTTCTACCAAGAGCGTAATCCAAGCCAGTAGTGAAGTTTAGACCAATATCAAACTCCTGAGTCTGAGAACTACCACCAACACCGACAAAAGGAGAAACTCGTCTACCTACATTATTAAAGTCATAGGTAATTGGGATAACTACAGTCCCATTAAAATCTTCATTAAGGTCATCAAACAAAATTTGTGGTCTTAGAGAGAAGTTTCTCCCTACAGGAAACTTGCTGTAAGCAGCAAACCCAGAATCAGTAGCGCCTACCCCAATGTAGTTTTGAGAAACACTCGAAACGTTTCTACCTCTTCTCCCTCTTCGTTCTTGCGCCAAGCTAGAGCCAGGAATGAGCAGCGTACATAAATTTAGAATTAAAGCGAGAGTAGCAATTAATCTTAGTTTCATGATTTTGTACCAGAGTAATTTACAAAAAAACAAATGCGAAAGATACTTCTTTGAACAAAACAATAATTAGCCAATCAACTAAATCATAAGAGTAGTAATACCTAACTAATTAATAGTTGCAAAAAAAGTAATTAAATCAAATATACGCAAGTGTAGCAGATTTATATCTTGTCTCTTTCAATTAAGCTTTTTAGCCTAATTTTTTTACTTACAAATAAGCACAATGACTATTGAAAATACTTATCAATGTTTACATTTATCCTATTTAAGACACAATTTTGAAGTATAAATAGATATCAAAAGAGGTAAATAATTAGTTATTAACTATTTATTGAAGTAAAGAATGCAAGCAACTGTTTCACAATTAGCAACTATAGAAATATTTTCTCAACTTGAACCCGAAATCTTGTTACAACTTGCTGTTAACTCATCTTTAAAAACATATAAAAAAAAATCAATTGTTATTCATGAAGGAGACTTTTTTGAAGCCAAATTACATGCAATTTTTACAGGTAACCTCTTAGTTACCAAGAATGCAATATCTGGTAAAGAAACAACCTTGCGCCAATTATCTGCTGGGGAAATGTTTGCTGCTCCAGCACTCTTTGGCGATCGCATTGCCCCAGCTACCGTTATTGCCTTAACGGATGTCCAGATAGTCACCATCGATAAAGAAAAACTGATGGAGGCGATTCAGCGATCGCCTGATATTGCGCTACAAATTCTTGCTTGTTTTAATCAACGCTTACAAGAGATGCATAAGACAATTCACGGTCTTATTTCCGAAAAAGCAGTTGTCAGATTAGCCCGTTTGATTGACTACAACGCATCCCGCTATGGGGTCGAACTCACTGACCAGGGTAAATCGTTGAAGGTAAAACTACCCCACCAACAATTGTCGCGAATGGTGGGGATAACTTATGAAGAATGTGTGCGTTTGGTTCGCAAAGATCTAGCTCAAATTATCGTTTATCAAAGAGGTGGGCTGATTACCATCAAAGATCATCAAGCTTTGAAATCATTGATGATCTAAAACCCCAATTAACACTCCAAATTCCAAACTCCGAACTCACGTTTAGACAGATTCAGGATTGAGTATTGTTGGCGAATATTCTGTGCCTGCGAGCATAATTTCGGTAATTGCTCCGTAAGCATCAACCCAAGCTTGTTCATATTCTGGAGTCCACTTGTCTTTAAGGGTGGTTGCCATCGACTTAATTAGCGTTCCTCCCACCAAAGGATAATGCTCTGGGAGAACCCTATACTTCACATGTCTGGTGCCTAAACCCTCTAACGCATTTGTCAGAACATCCGACTTTTTCAGGTTGTTCACAACCAGGATTAAAGATGCAAACAATTTTTGTGCTTGCTCGTCCATATCCGTCGATTTAAATAAGGGTTTAACCTGGGGATAGTCAGCGAAAAGAGTTGAGTAAAAACTATTAGTGAATTCTGCTTTTTGCGCTTGAAGCTGAGCAAAACTGGTTTCGAGAAGTTCAATATTGAGAGTCATTGCAAATCGAGTTTTAATCAAAGTGAACAGGTTCTATACTACGAAGAGCAATTGTTGATTACTATGAGCTACCTCAAAGAAGAGCAAGTAATCAAAATTATTTTTTGCACTATATCTAAACTCATTAGCGACTAAATAATTAGCCTCCAAACCATGATTTATCTCGATTCAGCAATTATTGACGAAGCAAAAACCGCTGCTAGTTTCGGCTGGGTCAAAGGAATTACGACTAATCCCACTCTCCTCAACAAAAGTACCTTATCTCCTGAAGAAACCTTAAGGCAGCTCGCAGCAATTACCTCAGGAGAATTGTTTTATCAGCTTTGCTCTACCGATTTTGACAGCATGGTCGCCGAAGGCAAACAAGCAGCCCAATTAATCGGTACAAGATTAGTCCTCAAAATTCCTGCCAATGATCTTGGCTTTCGAGTAACTGCTCATTTATCCCCTCAGATTGATTGCTCAGTAACCGCTATTTACGATCCTGCTCAAGCAGCGATCGCTCAAGAAGCAGGTGCGAAATATGCGATCGCTTATGTCAATCGAGCTACTAGACTCTTAGGTGATGGCTTTGCCTTAGTTAGAGCTATGGCAGAAATTGTCCAAGGCAGTAACACCGAAATTTTGGCAGCTAGCATTAAGTCACCCAAAGAAGCAGTTGAGACCCTCAAAGCAGGTGCAGATCATCTCACTCTGCCACTCAACATCTTGCAACAGATGACAAGCCATCAACTCTCTGATGAGACCTTTGTCGAATTCAATGCCAAGGGAGTAGGTATCAACTTTTAGGACTGATTGAGAGAACAACTTATTCTCTTAATTAGCCAAACTTTAACAACTATATTGTGAAACCGAGATATGTCTGAGCCAAATTCGTCTGATGTAAATTCTTCCCAGTCAAACTTAATTTTGGTCGCTGGGGCAACGGGGGGAGTTGGTCAGTTAGTGGTTGCCAAACTCCTCGCTCAAAACTATTCTGTCCGCATCTTGACGAGAAATGAGGATAAAGCTCGTAACATGTTTGGCGATCGCGTTGAGATTAAAGTTGGCAATATTCTGGAACCAGCAACTTTTAATGAACCAGATGCTTTAGGGGAAGCGCTGCAAGGAGTAAGTCAGCTAATTTGCTGCACTGGTACCACGGCATTCCCTTCTTTACGTTGGGATTTTACGAATTTGTGGCAGCCGATCAATACACCAAGAGCAGTTGATGGCGAGGGAATTAAAAACCTAGTTACTGCTGCCTCTTCAGACCTAGCAAGATTTGTCTTTGTTTCTTCTTGTGGCGTTTTGCGCAAAGATAAATTTCCGTTTAAATTACTCAACGCTTTTGGGGTCTTGGATGCCAAGCTAGAGGGAGAGCAGGCTATCAAAAACTCTGGCATTCCCTACACAATTATCCGCCCTGGTCGTTTAATTGATGGTCCTTTTACTTCCTATGACTTAAATACTTTGTTCCAAGCGAAAACAGATGGCAAAAAAGCAGTTGTGCTAGGCACAAAGGATACCCTTAATGGCGAAACAAGTCGCATTGATGTGGCTAATGCCTGTGTGGAATGTCTAAATTACAGCACTACCATTAACCAAACTTTCGAGCTAGTCAATACTGGCAATAAATCTACCCCCACAAACTGGGAACAGCTTTTTGCGCAACTCTGAAACTATAAAAATTGCCTTAACCTAGTTGGCTTCGATCTAGTAGGAAGAACTATTTCCGCCTCGAAAACTAAATCTTCCTGGCCCTAAATATAAACTAGTAGGATCGACTCCTTGCGGATAGGCAGTAACCCCAAACAGATAGATCCCAGGGTAATCAGGATTTCTTCTCGGTTTTAATCTCACCGTAAAATCTGTTCCTGGGGGAATTGGTTGATCCAATAACACTTTAATTTCCCCAGTGGTTTCGTCTTGGGTAACATCGGCGATCGCGACTTCTTCTCCTCGTCGGCGATTACTGCCAAGAAAAACTTTGGTTTCATCAAGCTTAAATTTAATATCTTCTGTTCCTTGACGCTGAGCAATGCCTATTTGCTGAAGATTGTTGCCTGCATCTTGGGGTAAGGAAATATTGAAGTAATATTTGGCAGCACTAAAACGGATGGCATCGAAAGTAGTGCTCGCTCCTAATAAGCGAGGCGACTTCGTGAAATAGTTTACTTCTCTTTCTTGAGCAGTTGCCGCTTGAAATGGCATCGCTAGGTTAGGCACAATTATACAGCTAGCAATTAGTAATCCTTGGCATAAACTTGTACGCATGGCTTTGATAGATATTCTCTTGACTACTTTTGTAGTCTAGCGATTGTAACTATCTGCTTCCTTAAAATTACGATAGAAAAAACTGAGAAGAAGTTAGTAATAGCAGAGAATCTGATCTTTAAAATCTTAAGAACTAAAATTTGTGTAAGTAAAAAAATTATGACTTATATGCTCCACAACAAGACTATATAAACACCTGAAGAGTTTATGAGAGTAAAATCGCTCAATTGAATTTGCTAGAATCTCGGAGGATTAAACTCATTTAAACAAGATCGTAGCTCCAGCTTACGATTAATACTCTCCAAAATTTAACTGACTTATTTGTAGTAGATAAACAGTTTTGGCAAATAACTGCAAAGTAATCGCTCCTGGTAAAAGTGTTAGCTCGTGGCAACAGTTCGGATTAAACTTAGTTTCTTTTTATCGCGGCAGAGATGTTGTAATCGCGATCGATTTGACTGAGAGCGTTGGCTTGAATGAGGAAGGTCGATTGCGCCTTACTCAGATTATTGAAGATAGTTTGAGGTCTGGCGATACTGTTTACCTTGTTCCTTTTGCTTCGGTGGTTAATCCTCTCAACCCAGATCTTAATTCCCTGACAAGACAGCAGGGAATTAAATTTAAGGGAAAACCAGAAAATGTCGATCAAATTTTGAGTGTTCTCCCCTTCGAGTCGAATATTAGTTTGCGCAATACTGATATTCAAAGAGCGGAGTTATTTATTTACAAGGGATTAGCTCAATTAAATCAATGTCGTCTTAGAGATAATATTGCCCTCAAACATCAGTCGATTGTCTGGGTAACAGATGCTCCTTTACTAACCAAGCCAGGTATCGATTCTGATACTTGGATTGAAACTCCTGCTAAGAGTCAGTTTCGTCTTGCCAGTTCTTCTGTGAGTAAAGAAAGGCAAAGCTGGTTGCAGGCACTTCCTCTCCAGAAGAGAGAGAAAACAATTACAACTGAGGAAAATAGCACCTATCAGTTATCGATAGTTGATATCAAGCCGACTGTTCAAGAATTCTGTACTCCCGTTCCAGGAGGAAAAGAAACTTGTCTAGTTAATCCCTATCTGGTTAAAAGACTATCGTTGCCGATTTTAATTGCACTTGTCCTCCTGACTCTTGGTGGTTTTTGGACGAGGTACCTACTCAGCCTGCGCCAAAAATGGAAAGTAAAAGTTACTTTCGAGTCAGACGATAATCAAGATCCTCAAACCTGTTTTCTCAAAAACAAGCAAAAAATTGCAATTGGGGATAACAGCCTTGATGCCATTACCTGTCCTGATGAAGAGCTGCGGGGGTACTTGCTCAGGCGAGGTAACAAATTATATTTAAAGCCCACTAAAATTGCGCCCATTTTTTATCGCGATCGCCAAATTTCCCAAGAAACTGAAATGACCCGCGATCGCTTTACCCTCAACTGCCCAGTTGACGATCAAGATTTTGAAATCAGCATCAAAGTTAGCAAATAAATTTTTGGATTAAGAATAGATTGAAGATTATGAGACCAGAAATCAGCCAATCTCGCAAAATAAATCGTACTATTTGTATCGGCTTAGGGGGTACGGGCAGAGATGTTTTAATGCGAATTCGTCGTTTAATTGTCGAGCGCCATGGCGACTTTAAAGAACTACCCGTGATCAGCTTTGTCCATATCGATACAGATAAAGCTAGTAGTAATGTCACTGGCTTACGCACAGGTAATACGTATCAAGGTGTGGATTTGCGCTTTAGCGATGCCGAAAAAGTAGCAGCGACAATGACCCGAGCTGAAGTCGATAATATGACCCGAGAATTATCGCGCAATGCTACCAACTACGATGGTTCCCCTGGGGTATACAGTAATATTTCCAGTTGGTTTCCCCCTCAACTATTAAATAATTTAAAAGCGATCGATGAAGGAGCACAGGCAATTCGTCCCGTGGGCAGACTTGCTTTCTTCCATAATTACCGCAAGGTTAAAGCCGCGATTGAATTAGCAGATCAAAGAACCAGGGGACACGAAGCCTTTGGTATTCGCAACAATTGGAGTGTTGATAATAAGTTAAATGTTTTTTTAGTTGGCTCTTTGTGTGGTGGAACTGGTAGCGGCATTTTTCTCGATATTGCCTATTGTTTACGTCAGATGTATGGCAATGATGGCGCCCAGATTGCTGCTTATTTGGTAATGTCACCAGAGCTTTATGGCAATACTTCAGATCAATATGCCAATACTTATGCTGCGCTCAAAGAGTTAAATTACTATGCCACCACAGGAACAGTCTTTCAAGCTGATTATGATCTGCAAAATCTAGAATCGATTAATGAATCTCGACCACCCTTTGAATATGTTTATTTGGTATCCAACCGCACGCGAGATAACTATAAAATTCTCGAAAAAAGCAAACTCTGTAATGTTATTGCCCATAAAATCACCTTAGACTTTGCAGGAGAACTAGCCCCTGCGCTTAGCGCCAATCGGGATAATTATCTTCGTCCAATGATCCCGACAGATTTACATCCTCGCCCCAATTCCCAACGTTATTTAACTTTTGGATTGGCAGAGATTTATTTTCCTCGTGATATTGCCGTTCAAGTATCTTTGAATCGGATCAAAATTAAACTTGTTGACTTCTGGATGCAAGGAGAGGGGCAGAGTGCAGATCCCAAAAAATTGTTAGCTAGCTTTTTAGATCGCTGGTTTGATCGCGGTGACGACAGCAACGGATTTGCGAATAAATTACGTAAAGCCACTACCGATGGAGCTAAAACATTTGATACTTCCCTTAGTAGTTGGAAAAATCGTTTAGAAAATGATGTTGCCGAAATTCAAAATCGCGATGAGCGACAAGAAGTTGTTGCCCAATTAGGTAGAGAAATTCGTAGCGAATTTCGCAAAGTACAACCAGGGGAAAGTACTAGCAGTAGAGGTCTATGGCTAACAAACTTGCAAACTGAAAAAGAGCAAATTGTTACTGAATATCTCAAGGACATTGATCTTTATCTCTATCAATTACTCAACCCCAATCACCTAGATTTTTCTCTCTCAAATAGTCGTATTTGGCTAGAAGCTTTAACTACGGAGTTAAATAAATCTTATAGACAACTAGAAGATCGCATCAATAGCCAGAAATCTCTTCATTCTTGGGAAGCAGTAGAGCGAAAATGGAAAGAAGCTCAGCAAACTATCGAAGATATTGAAACCAAAAAAAGTCTCTTCCCCCGAAATAAACAAAAAACCGACCAGGTTCGCGATGAAGCGAAAAGAATTATTGGGCAAATTAGCAAGCTAATCAAAGAAAATTATGAATCATCACTGTTGCGAGAAGCCCTCAGCATTGTCAAATCATTACAGAATAAAGTTAGTGAACTAACAACCCGAGCCAGTGCTTTTAATAATCTGTTGAGTAATGTCAAGGATTATTATCTCAAGGAAGAAGATCATCTTAAACTCAGAGATGTTGATGATATGAGTGGCGAGGCTATTTTTGCTGATGCAGATAGCGATACTTGTTATCAAGATCTTTTACCTGAGCGGGATCGCGTCGCTCAACTTGCCTTAATTAGCAGCAAAATAACTGAAAAGATTGGTTTAGAAGAATCTTTGGCTAGTTGTCTAGGGCAAAATGTGATCGATGAAGAGCATCTGCGCGCCGAAATTAAATTAATAGTTGAGCGAATTTTTGGCTCCCGTAGTAGCTCTACAGTTCAATCAGCAGTTAAACGTTTTCTAGAAAGTTATCCGCCACGTCTTCGCACCAACCGTTTAGAGCAAATTATTCGAGAATCAGAACCACTTTTACCACTAGATACCAAAGATCCTTATTTTCGTGACGATTCCGAAAAAACCAAGAAAATTATTAGTTTCAAAGATACGGACAAACCAGAAATCAATCAGTTCAAAAATATCCTCGATAAAGATCTTGGCGTTCTAGATAGCAGTAGTTTAAGACCTATCCAAGCCGAAGATGAAATTATTTTTGTCAATGAGTATGGTGCTTTTCCTTTAAGAATCATTCAGGGCTTAGGCAAAATGCGCGAACATTATCAACGGCATCAAACCTATGATAGTTTTCTCCACAATGACTACCGCATCGAGTTCACTGATATCATTCCCCCCGATGGCTGGGAAATCAAAAAACTCCAAGATATCTTTTATCCTGCTCTAGCTTTTGAGTTGTTGCCCTACGATCCCAAAACTCGCAAGTATGAATTTCGCTACCACGTTGATGACTACCGCGATCGCTATGAAACTGTTCATCTTAGCTATGTGTGGGATAAAGCTTTAGAACAACTCTCTAGCCGCCAAGATATGGCGACTGCCTTGGATAGCAAACTAACAGAGGCGATCGCTGATCTAACTATCAACCCTCAACGATGGCAGGAATATTATTTACCAAAATTAAACCAATTTGAAACTCGGGTCAAAAATCTTCCCAAAGAAGATCCCAACTACCCCTATATAAAAACCGTAATCGGTGTCGAAGCAACTGCTGACAGCCCTAGACAAGAAGGAATTATCAATCGTTTCTGGAAGAAAATGCAAGATGTTGTTAGAGCAGAAATGGCAAAACAACAGCACCAAGAACAAACACAACCTCAAATTGCTGACACAAATAACAGGCAACCAGAACGGCTAATCGCAGCTAATGCTGCTGTGAGTAATGATCAAAATAACTCGCCCGCTCAAACAATCCAACCGGATATTAACGAGGTGATTGATGCAGAGACAATGACCTCAGCAGATTTAAGTACCAATCCTAGAAAACGCCTATCACTCGAAGACCTAAATCAACTAGAAAGATTAGATAATCTTTTAGAAAAAGGCAGAATTACCGAAGAAGAATATCAAAATTTCAAGCAAGATATCTTCAATCACTAAATTACTTGAAACAAAACCCGATTTTCCTGTTCATGAAGAGCTTTGATCTTAATTAAGCTAAGTTTATGCCGATTATATTTAGAATTTTTCCTCCTTTTTTGATTATCTTCATAGTCGTTTTTGTAATTATCCCGACTATTATTGCCATCCTATTACGCCGTTCTCTATATCGCTCCCTAATCGAGTCTGCGAATAAAGTATCTCGGTTGACTACGGCTCAAAGTCGCGGTCAACAGCCAAAAATTGTTGACAAGCTCGAAACAAGATTTAAACAAGCTAGCTCCAATCTTGAACAGGTCAATACAATGGCTCTAATTGATGGCTTGTATAGTCAAGAGAAGCTGAAATTTTTGGGAATATCTTTTCGCTACGAGCAATGGGACTATTTTTGTAAAGCTCTCCCCAATTTACTATTAGCTTTTGGTCTATTCGGGACTTTTATCGGGATTAGTTACAACTTGTACAATCTCAGTCAAACTATCAATCAAAGTGCTACTGATGTAGATAATTTAGTCTCACAATTACAAGCTCCTCTGCAAAGTATGGGAATCGCTTTTTCCACTAGTTTAGTAGCGATCGCTTGTAGTTCGATTTTGATAGTCGTTAATTTACGTTGCAATACTAATTTCGCTAAGTCTTGTTTGATAAGTTCCCTCGAAGATTATCTTGATAATATTTTCAAGGTTGAGGTGCAAGGAGATACACGTTTAGATAAGGCAGTTGATCGCATGGTCAAACAGCAGCAAGAGTTTTTGGAACGATTTCACGAAAAAGTAGGTAGTGTCTTAGAAACTACTATTGGTAAGGCTGCCAATCAGATGGTGACTGCGAATCAGGGATTTCAAAATAATGTCGATAGTATGGTCGACAGATTTAACGATATTTCTAGTGCAATGGTTGCTAGTACCAATAGATTTCAAGAATCAACCCATAGTTTTGAAAATCAAGTCCAGACAATTGGGCAAACAGTACCGCAATTTACCAGCAGTGCAGAGCAAATTAGTGCTAGTTCCGCTTTATATGTAGCTAGTGCTGAAAGAATAGAAGCCAGCAAGTTTTCGGAAAATTTAGAAAAGCTCACCACAGATTTAGCGAATAGCCAACAGGACTTTGCTTCTTCTACCGCATTTTTAGGAGATCAAGTTCAGCTAATCGGCTCAACTCATCAACAAGCAACCAATTTAGCCGAGCAAGTTTATACCCAACTTCAAACCACTTCTAATAACCTTCAAGAAAGCTCACTTGCCTTTATTCATGCTTCTGAAACCTTCAAAGAGAGCGACTTTGCAGATCGGCTGACTACTGCCACTAATGAGTTAAGTATGATTCCTCAACAATTTAAGGAATCGACTATGAATTTGCACCAGTCTAGTGGGGTGCTAACCATGGCGATCGATCAAATGAACACTTCCACCACCAAAACAAATAATTTAACCGAGCAGATCGCAAGGCTTAATCTCCACTCCAGTAAATTACTCGAAAATAGCGATCGCAATCTTCAGCAAGAAATTAAGAGCTTACATAACATTCATAACCAACTAGCAAATATAGTCATTACCCTAAATAATCACAAAGAAAAAGTAAACATTAGCATTGGCGATTTTGCCGAAAAAATATTAAAAAGCTTCGAACAAAAAACCGACAACAATAATAATCAGGTTCAATCATTAATTACCACCATAGAAACATATATAGTAAATTTCCAAGCTATATCCCAACAACTATCAGCGATTACACAACTTCTAGAAAAGAACAACTTTCAATCCTAAATCAACACCAAGCAAAATCATTAAGGCAAAATTAGAACAGAAAATAAACGAAGACTTCAAACTTTAGACAATAAGCCTACTTTTATAGTTACTCGATTTGCAGATTCAATATGCCTAGACGCTCTTTATATACATCAGAATCAAATATCGAATCAGAAGGGATTTTTCAATCTTTTACTGATTTAATGTCTAATGCTTTTATGATTTTGTCTTTACTATTATTATTGGTTCTCTTCCAATCACAAAAACTCAATCAAGATTTACAAGAAGCCAATCGACGTCTCAAATCAGCATCCCCAATAGTCATCGATGAGAGTTCAGGAAATTTCAAATTTAAGTCTGGTAGTGCCGAGCTAAATCCCCAATTAAAAAATCATATAGATACCAAGATTAGTAAAGATATCAAGCAAATCTTGCGATCGCGAGAAATCGACTTTATTCAAATCATTGGGCATACAGATGGGGAAGGAATTCAACAATACAGCAATCTTGATGGCAGATTAGAATTTGTCGCTCAGGGCGAGCAGCCATTCAGCAAACTAAAACCAGGCTCCAATGCTGATTTAGGTTTAATGAGAGCTTTAGCAGTAGTTCAAGAATTACAACAAACAGGACTCAATAACGTAACCTTTCGCGCTTATTCTGCCGCGCAATTATATTTACCCTCAGGAGAATTAGCTCTAGCAGATCGCCAACCAGATGAAACCAGAAGAAGAATTGAAATTCGCTTTATTCCTCCTGGTCAAGCAAATTGATTTTCGTTCGCTATACTCTTCAAGAAATATAGCGATCGCCTTATTTAACCAAGACCCTATCTGATTAAACTACTAGGAAACTGCTTGCTCAAAGCAGGTAGAACAGGGCAAGGTTTTTTATCTTGTAACTTAGAAGGCTGATCCTCGCGAAAAACACTCCAGCGAAATGGCCCCCGCTTGGCTGCGGAAATCCACAACAGTCGTTTTGCTCTCGTCATCGCGACATAAAGTAAGCGAAATTCTTCGGCTTGTTTGAGCCGTTCGGCTTCTGTCCAGGCTTCAACAGGGTTAGGAATTGTAATTTGTGGAGAAGTCTGATTGGCTTGGGTCTTGTCGGCAAGCAAAGTGTTGTGGACTAAAGTTCTAATTTGCGCTCTTGCCACTTCAGCCAAGGTGAAGTGACCCAGAAATCTAGCTGCGACGGGAACCCATAATTCTCCTGGCAAAACATCTTGATGGAGAAAGGGGAGAAAAACATAATCCCAATCAAGACCCTTAGCTTTGTGCATCGTAATAATCGTAATTTGACCATTGCGGGTGTAGCGATCGCCTGTTTCTTCTTCAACTCCAGAGAATTTTTCGGAAACCACCAGTTCTTCCAAAGCTGCAATTGTGGTTTTGAGAGAACTGTAGTGAGCAATTTGTAAATTTACTTTTTCCGATAACTTTTGGACTGTGGCTAATTCTCCTCCCGTATATTTCAGAGTCATCCCCAGAAAAGGAATGAGCTGATAGTGAGGTAACTCAATACGGGCGCGCAGCAGATTACAACAATAGCGACGAGCGCGCAATACCGATTCTTCTTGTTGATCTTGCAACAGACTAGGGTAAAGAAATTGTTCAGGATAGGTAGCAAGGGCATTGAGATCTTGAGCAGGAATTAATCCTCGCCGAGTGAGAACTCCTAAAGCTGCTTTGAGGTTGTCGGGAGAGTGAGGTCGGTCTAAGAATTGGAGAAAAGTGAGAATTTCTTGAGGAATTATTGAATAGCGATCGCTTTCGCTAACCTCATATACTTGAATATTATGATCTTTAGGCAGATGAGCTAATCTGGTTGCCAAAAAACGACCTTGGCGGTTTTCTCTAACTAAAATCGCGATGCTTCGATTCGGATGAGTTTGCAGCAGAGCGATCGCTCTGCGCTCAATCTGAGTAACTGTCTCAAAAATATCCTCAGGAATATGAATTTCTAAGCCTTGACCTTCTGGTTTGGGGTTGGCTTCTGGTTGAGGGTCATCATCGGGAACTGGATAAATATTTTGGGCACGAAATGGCAGCGCTGGGTTATTTTCCAGTTCTTGGATTGACAATTCTTGAGCTAATAATTCTTGTTTGAGCTTATTTAAAGTGGTGTGATTGACCCAATTTAAAACAAAATTGGCTGCGTTAATAATTATTTGGCTACTCCGTCCCGCTTGATTCATATTCGTTAATCGGTTTTGTTGTTCGCATTCATTGCAAAACCAATTGAAATAAATAGGATTGGCAGGGGTAAAGGTAGAGTTAATTGCTTGGTTAGGATCTCCTACTCTAACCAGATTTGGTGGCTTATTACTAGCACTAGATCCTGCTAAAATCGCAATCAATTTTTCTTGGAGAGGGCTGGAATCTTGAGCTTCATCTTCAAATACACCAAAAACTTGGTTTTGCCAGAGAGTCCGCATCGGCTGATAATCTAGCACTTTGAGGGCAGCTAAAATCATGTCGTCG
Organism: uncultured Xenococcaceae cyanobacterium; assembly: GCA_937996665.1. Classification (GTDB taxonomy): domain Bacteria; phylum Cyanobacteriota; class Cyanobacteriia; order Cyanobacteriales; family Xenococcaceae; genus Hyella. Next base: position 13,588 of record CALKUU010000101.1, read on the forward strand.
TAATCAACAAAATCACGAGCTTGCATTAGTTCTTGGTATTGCTCATACAAGCCTGCGGCGATCGCTAAAACCTGATAATTATCATCAGTAGTTTGGCTCCATTCCCACAACTCAGCAGGAAGTAAACCAGAGCTTTTAGCTTCTCTCACTGCCATGTTGGTCAAACTAGGCAAAATCTCAGTTCTTAAGACCGATTGACGCCGTAATTTTTCAGTTTCTTCCCCATCAAAACTAATCCCTTCAAGCAAAGATTGATAATGCTGAGGATGTTTATTAATCCATTGATCTACAGAAGAGCGAATAATCCGATGTCCCAAATTAGGAACCATAATCGTCGCGTTATCAAGATTAAGACCCGATAGCTCTTTATGGGAATTAGCAATCTGTAAAGCCAACCCGTGTAATGTCTGCACGACAAATCCCCGAGGGGGTAATTTTAATTCTTTGAGGCGATCGCGAATTTTGCTTTTAATATTGGCAGCAGCCGAACGAGTGTAGGTAACGATTACTAGTTGCCTGCGACTATGTAATTGATGTTTAGCGATCGCAATTGCAGCGGCGATCGCTAAGCTATGAGATTTACCAGCACCCGGAACTGCGGAGACTGCTATTTTGCCATGATTCCAATCGGCTAAACCCTGTTGTCCTTGGCGAAGGTTATGGCGTAAAGATTGGATTTGAGCCATTAACCAATCTTGTTGGACTTGTTGCTGGTTCATAGGTTTGGTCTGGGTTAGTCGAGTTTTCGCAAGCGGTTTATAAACATGAAAGCTCAAGGAAATCTCTCATTGAGTTTGTTTCATTTGCCGCGATTTTAGCAATAATTAGGAAAGAGAAGTCCATTGTTTAGACTTCAGTAAAGATTAATTAGGTAAAGCAGTTAAGGCTTTGCTGCGCATCACCACAGCTAAAACTCCCAAAAATAGTAACCCTAAAACTCCAGCGATCGGATTCCCATCAATTCCAGTGATCCAGGCAGGAACACGATTTGTATATTCCATCAATTTACCTACATTGAGAATGTAATAACCCCAAATTAAACCCGCATGAATGCCAATCGCTATAGTTAAACGACCATGATTACCTCGTTTTGCCCAAACCAGAAGTAAACCCAGTAACACCAAAGCAGGGAAATTAACCAAGGTGCGAATAATCTCAGAGATTGGTTTTAAAAAATGAGCGATCGCAAATAATAGGGAGCTAATCCACAAAGATGATGACTTAGAGTAATCTTGCTCAATCTCAAAGAGCAGCCAACCACGAAAAACCAATTCCTCAGCTAAGGCAATTCCCAAAGCACTAAGCAAGCCTTCAGCAACTATTTTGACTATGAATTCTGATGAGGTATTAAATTTTAGCCAGCCCAATAAAGCTTCTGTAATAAACAAACCCCAACATACGCAAAATCCAATTGCTAAACCCTTAATTAAAGTACTAAAACTTGGTTGATTGAAACGTAAGCCGTACTGCTGAAAAATTTGTGGTTGATTATATACATAAACACCCCACACCCTTTGCAAACCTAAAAAAACAATGAATAGACAACCCATGGTAACAATTGTCATCAAGTTAGGATCATGACTAAGCAACTTAGATCCAGCGATCGCGAAAGGCGACCAAATAGTAGCCAACAGCAATAAAAATAATAATAAGCGAGCAATCAGATGGTTTTTGATCAGTTGATTTAGTTCAGGAAAAATCATGTGATGCAATCAGCTTATTAAGTAAATCCTTTTATTCATAACTAGTGTAGTTTTATTTATCCTAGTTATAGATATATATTAAGCAGAATCACAATTTTCAAAAAAAATCAACTAGCTGAAAATTTAGGAATTATAGTTTTCAATTAAATTAAAAAATATCAATCAGGATCGTAATTGAAAGAGAAATAATGAATTTTCTGAAGATATTAAGTTTGAAAAATCAACATAATAAGTAAAACAAGTCCATTTAAAACCGACAGCATAATAATTAGGCTACGCATAAGATTAGCATTCTTCTTTAACTTTTCTATTTCGCCGCGTAATCGATTAACGGTAAAACCGAGATGATTATTTTTATCCATCTCATAACCAATTTCGGCAAGTTTGCTATGAATCTCTTTACTTGCAGAAGAATGAACCGAAAAACGATAAAGATACCTCTCCAGTAATCCTGGTCCTAGCTGAAAGTAGCCTTGATAAACAGATCTTACTGCTGTCACCATTTCTTTGGGAGGCGTAGTTTTAAAGACATAGCCCTTTGCACCAGTTTCAATAGCATTACTTAGGGAATCATCATCATCATAAGAACTGAAGATAATCGTTTTCGTCTCTCTAAATTTTTCAGTGAGAATTCTGGTTGCAGTCAAACCATCCATAACAGGCATATTAATATCCATAATCACGATATCTGGTTTGTACTGCTCTACTTGTTGAATTGCTTCTTTTCCGTTATTGGCTACCCCAATAACATCAAAGTCTGATTCTAATTCAAAAAAAGATGTTAAAACTTTTTGACTAGTGACTAAGTCATCAACTATTAAAATTTTAATCATTAACTTATACTGATTTTAATTAATGTTTCTGATAAAAATATGACTATATTGGTAAGTTCATAGGATTATAATAAACTTTTTTAAAGTTTTTATTTTTAGAAAAATTTGATACTTATATTTTCTTCTTGTTGGATTCTTCAATCAAATAAAAATTAAACGACTTAAGAACTAGCTACTAAAATACTTACTTTTAAATAATTAAAGCTTAGACAATGAAAAACAATTTATCATTCTTTTTCATCGAAAACAATAAATTTTAGCTATAGCTTGAGTTATACTTAAATGTTATTTAATATATTTTCTTTAGACTGTAGTCCCCAATACAAACAAGTTTATTTTTCTAGCAAAAATAACTTTTCAAAAACAAGACTAATAAGACTTTAAAGATAAAATTTAAGAAATATATGAATGTGATGTCGATTTAAAAATTTAGAAATATAGATTTTACTGATCTTATCATTATTACTTATTGGTTAACTTGATTTCTCTCTAGTCTTTAACTTTTACTTAAATAAAAAAGAGTATTTTCATACTTTTCTTTACGAATACGACATAAAGTCTTATGGAATTCGTTTACTAATTGTATTAAAATTGATACATCAGTGCAATATATAACCACAAATCAAATTAACAGCTTTTTATGAGATGGATTAATCTTCGTCTCGTAATCGACAGAAGGTCATCTAAAAATTCCTTAATGATCTCTAACAAAAAAGGGATTGAGTCAATTTGAAGAGCAGCTTGAGATCTGCCAAGACTTAGGATAGTGAACCTGACATTTTCGTAGTCTATTTTCAACAAAAATACCTCTAACCCCTAACTTTTTTTTGCTGACAGTTTTCTCAAGACCATAAATTTAAGTGTGCAGAGAATTACATTACCTAGTATTGCTATTAACTACATCAGGCAATACCAAAAATAGTTAAGGTGCAATCTATAATTAGTTGAGAATACTACTGGGTTTAGTTTTTGGTTAATTATGGATAATTCAGAATCTACTTCTCTTAAATCTGTCTGGGCTTATAAGCCTTGGTGGTGTCAGCCTTGGTCAATCATTCTAACTGGCATTTCCATAATTTGTGGAAGCTGGCTCGTATTCAGTAAACTTTGGCTCACGAGCTTGGTTACTGTGCCTATATTTTTATGGTGGTATTACTTTTTAATTGTTTATCCCAAGTTTTATCAACAGAATAGATAGTTATTCGTTAAGTACTTATGTTCTGAGCTATCTGAATTTGCTTACTGCTAGATTGTTTAACCGCAGCCTTGAGTGAGGTGAAATCTTAACAATAGATAAAATCTCAGAGCATTAATTTTACAATGATGATTAATCTGTTATTATTAATTACTGATCGACTTGGAGAGGTGGCTGAGCGGTTGAAAGCGGCTCCCTGCTAAGGAGTTATAGGGGTAACCCTATCGGGGGTTCGAATCCCCCCCTCTCCGTTCTGAAAAATATCAAACTAATAAGAATGCGTTTGTCTTTGCTGTACTAGCAATAATCTTGAGAACAATCGCATAAAAGGTAAATTTTAGCTAGTTCAGTAAACAACGAGACTTCGTTTATTGACGTAAGTTTACTTTAGGTTATTTTATAAATGTGTCTTGCTTGGTTTTGACATAACTAACTACGTAATTTCATTTAAGTTTGTTGGCGAGATTACTTAAACTCATCGGTAATTACTATGTTAATCGATGACCAAGTCAGGCTATTTTTAATCGGGTCACTTAACCTGCTGTATTTTTATGGTTAGAGAACTTAGCGTGCTTAGTGCAACAGATCAGTTTACCTTTATTCGTACTATCCGAGTCACACCTAATCGTCACGGTGGAGACGAATTTAGTGCCGATAATCTCTTATCAGAAAATCCAGATAATTCAGTTGAGTTTGATCGTCATTTTCAAGAGGATCTTTCAGCACAACAACCTGTTTCTAAACAACCGCTAGGCGATCGCCAGACAAAAGATTCTTCTGCTCTGCGCAAAATTAATCAGCATAATTCATCGTCTCATTTAAGCATCCATAATCATCCGATCTCAATCAGTGACCATTGGTATCAAACTGATTTTCAAACGCCAAACCATAGTTTGGCTATTCCCGAAATTATAATTCCCCCACTAGAGAATAGTGATCCAGTAACTCAGCCAAAATCTCATCGCTATTTGGATCGAATTTTAGTCGCTGCGGCGATCGGCTATTGTGGTTTCTTGGGCTGGTCATTATTTGGGTCTCAGAACTCTATTTTTGCGTCAAACTTGCTTAGAAATAACCAGCCTACAATATCTCAAGCAGATCTTGATTTTTTGGAATATTTTGAACAATCGTTAGCCGTTATCGATAGTAACCCTAACCAAGATAGAAATTCAACAAATAACCAAGCTACCAATAAGAACAAAAAAGAAGACGTGGTTTATCTTCCTGTTTATACTCCCACTCCGCCAGCGCAGAGTAATCACAATAATTTTGCCCTGCAACCAAATTCGTTATTGCCACCACCTCCACCACCAAATAATTTTGCTGCCTTCAACCCTCCAGTTTCAACCAGTCCGATTAAAAAACCAGCTCCTCCTACTCGATCATCTGCAAGTGTTAGTAAAAAAACTTCTAATCCCAATAATGTGAGTATTGCTAGCTCTAAACTCCCAGTGATAGAAAATACGCCACAAGCAAAAGTTCAACAGCTTGCGCCACCGCAACTAAATCAACCAACATTAGTAGGCATTATCGAATTAAAAGCAAATTCTGCTGCCTTATTTAAGGTTAATGGGAATACTGAAAAAATTTGGTTGGGAGATAAAATTGGCAATACTGGCTGGCAACTAGTATCAATTAATAATCAGAAAGCAAAAATATCTAATCAAAAAAATAATCTTGTTTTGGGTATTGGTCAGAGTTTTGAAGCGGCAAATTAATGTTTGAGGATCAGGAGCAAAAATTTATGGGTAGTGTAGAACACTCAGTAAGTTTTAGTCAAAGATCTTTTCTTAATCTGGCTTTGGTAATCTTTTGAGCGTAAAAATATCTATACGATCGCTAAGTTTTAAATCGAACTCCTAAGGTTAAATGGTATGATCAGCGGGGCTTTAGTGGGTTAGAAAAGATCAAGACTAGAATATATCAAGACAATGGCGTTAGTAGTTCAAAAATATGGTGGCACATCGGTTGGGACAGTAGCAAGAATTCAGGCTGTCGCCCAGAGAATTAAGAAGACTGTACAGCAGGGCAATAGTTTGGTTATTGTTGTTTCTGCGATGGGCAAAAGTACTGATGTCTTAGTTGATCTAGCTCAACAAATTACTACTAGTCCTTCCCGACGAGAGATGGATATGTTGCTTTCTACAGGAGAGCAAGTATCGATCGCCTTGTTAACCATGGCACTTCAAGAATTAGAACAACCTGCGGTTTCTTTAACCGGAGCGCAAGTGGGCATCGTTACCGAAGCAGATTATTCTCGCGCCAGAATTTTACAAATCAAAACTGAACGCTTACAAAAACACCTTAATCAGGGTGAAGTGGTTGTTGTTGCTGGTTTTCAAGGGATTAGCAGCTCCGAAGATTTAGAAATTACTACCTTGGGAAGAGGTGGTTCGGACACCTCTGCTGTAGCCTTAGCAGCCTCTTTGCAAGCCGACCGTTGTGAAATTTATACTGATGTTCCAGGAATTTTGACTACCGACCCTCGAATCGTTCCTGAAGCGCAGCTCATGAACATGATTACCGCTGATGAAATGTTAGAGCTAGCTAGTTTGGGGGCAAGTGTATTGCATCCTCGGGCAGTGGAAATTGCTCGTAACTTTGGCATGCCTTTGGTCGTCTTATCTAGTTGGAGCGATGCTCCAGGAACCAGAGTCGTTTCCCCCGAGCCAAAACCTAGATCTTTGGAAGGTTTGGAATTAGCCAAAGCAGTCGATGGAGTCGAAGTTGATATCGACCAAGCGAAAGTTGCTCTACTGAAAATTCCTGATTGTCCTGGTGTCGCCGCTGACTTATTTGGACAGGTTGCAGAAGCAGGTGTAGATGTAGATTTAATTATTCAATCTATCCATGAATCAAATACCAACGATATTGCTTTTACCGTAGCCCAGCGAGATCTGGATAAAGCTGAGGCTTTAGCTAAGCAAATAGCACCTAAGTTAGGGGTCACAGTCGGTTGCCAAGATAGCGAGAATACTGAAGTTAGAGCAGATAACACCATCGCCAAAGTAGCTATCTCAGGAGCGGGAATTATTGGTCGTCCAGGAATTGCAGCCAAGATGTTCCAAAGCCTTTCTGATGAAGGAATTAATATTCAGATGATTTCTACTTCGGAGGTTAAGGTTAGTTGTGTAATTGATCGCTCCCAATGCGATCGCGCCTCGGAAATTCTATGTCAGGTTTTTGATATTGATAGCTCTTCTTTGGTTGCTAAATCCCCAAACACTGATGTCGATCATCCCGCAGTTAGAAGTGTCGCTCTCGATCGGGATAAAGCTCGGGTGGCCGTCTTGCAAATTCCTGACCAACCTGGCAAAGCTGCCCAAATATTTAGCGCCCTAGCTCTTAACAATATTAGTGTGGATACAATTATCCAGTCCCAGCGTTGTCGAGAAGTAGACGGTCAAGCTACCCGAGATATTGCTTTTACTGTTGCTCAAGGAGAAGCGCAAGTTGCCAAAGATGCCCTTAAGGCAATAATTAACGAGATTGGCTTCCGAGATATTGCGATTGATAATGCGATCGCTAAAGTCAGCATCGTCGGCTCGGGAATGTTTGGCACCCCAGGTATTGCAGCTAAGTTGTTTAAGGCTTTGGCTCAAGCCCAAATCAATATTCAAATGATCGCTACTTCCGAAATTAAAGTAAGTTGCGTAGTTGCTGAAGATGATGGGATTAAAGCATTAAAAGTAATTCACGAAACATTTGGGCTAGCTGGCAACACCAAAATTCAGCCCGAAAGTTAGATAGGCATACTCAAATATTTGCCAAAGATCGTTAATAATCACAAGCGATCGTCTCTGGTCAATGCAACGTAATTCGGTTTTAATATACTGACAGTATATTCAGTCAATATGGAATTTTTGTCTTCAGAAGAAGTTACACAAGACTTTGCAGGCGCTCTTGAAAGAGTTAGCAAAAGTGCAGAGGCAATTGAAATTAGGCAATCTGATGATGAAGATTCCGTTTATCTAATTTCGTCTCAAGATTACCAGCTTTTTCAGCAGTTACTGAAACAAGAACAAGAAAATACATCCGCAGAAGATTCAGATTCTTGTAATTCTGACATTACTCAACCTAATCTTGATTTCGATTCTTTTTTCGCGGATCTAGAAGTTTAGTTGGTTATGGATTTGAATTCGTAGAGGTATTAGAGACAATTAAAAATAATTATCTCAACTACACAAATTCAATCATCAACCTCTAGATTCCCAAGCTCAATTATGAGATCTAGATTCCCAAACGTTGGTAGATTTCATCCAGATGTTTAAGATGGTGATTAGGGTCAAAACAAGCTTCTATCTCTGAGGCAGAAAGAACTTCATTAATCTTGGCATCTTCTTCCACATTCTTGCGAAAATCGCCACCCTCAACATTCCATGCAGTGTGAGCGCAACCTTGAACGACCCGATAGGCTTCCTCGCGGTTCATGCCTTTCTCAACGAGAGTTAGCAATACTCTTTGCGAGAAAATCACCCCGCCGTAAACATTCATATTGCGTTTCATATTTTCTGGATAGACCAAGAGGTTTTTAACCAGCCCAGTAATGTCCTTCAACATAAAGTGGGTGATGATGCAGCTATCAGGCAAAATCACTCTTTCTACAGAGCTATGAGAAATATCTCGCTCGTGCCACAGAGCAACATTTTCGAGCGCGGCAACAGCATTACCTCTAAGCAATCTAGCCATACCAGTCAATCTTTCTGACTTGATCGGATTCCGCTTGTGAGGCATCGCTGAAGAACCTTTTTGCTTTTTCGAGAAAAATTCTTCTACTTCTAAGACATCAGTACGTTGTAAATTACGAATTTCAACTGCAAATCTTTCAATTGAAGCACTTAACAAGGCTAACTGCTGCACATATTCAGCATGCCGATCGCGAGAAACAACTTGAGTAGATGCCGTATCTGGCTCTAGACCTAATTTCTGACAGGCGATCGCCTCAACTTTAGGATCAATATTGGCATAAGTCCCAACTGCGCCAGAAATCTTACCAACAGCAATATCTTTTCTTAATCGCACCAAGCGATCGCGGTTACGCAAAACTTCAGCCAACCAGCCAGCTAACTTAAAACCAAAAGTAATCGGCTCAGCATGGATACCGTGGGATCTTCCAACCATTACGGTATAGCGATGCTGCTGAGCTTGATAGCGAATAGCTTGAATCAATTCTTCTAATTTCTCAAGAATCAAATTGAGACTAGCCACCATTTGCAAGGCTATGCCAGTGTCTAAGACGTCCGAGCTAGTCAAACCCAGGTGAATATATCTACCCGCATCGCCCACATATTCATTGACATTAGTTAAAAAAGCAATCACATCATGACGAACCTCAGCCTCTATCTCTAAAACTCGCTGAGGGTCAAAATTTGCCTTAGCCTTTATTTCTTCTACTGCCTCAGCAGGAATATAACCCAATTCTGCTTGCGCTTCGCAGACTGCTATTTCTACTTCTAGCCAAGTTTTTAGTTTATAGGTATCAGTCCAGATTGCGCCCATTTCGGGCAGAGTGTAGCGTTCTATCACAAGCTTGGGTCGTAAAATACAACGATTAATTCTACTACATTAAGGCTATTCTTAACTTTTACGTCGAGATAACTTTACTTGATAGTACAACTTGGCAAAAACAAAGCTTGCCATCATCACAATAAAGCCCAGACCAAGATAAGACCAATTCCACTCTCGATTCATAGTTGAAATTAAACCTTCAACTAGTAAGGGAGGAACAATTAAACCACTCAACACCAAACCAAGATAGGCACGAGAGCGGATATGCAAAAGATTAAACAGGATTCCCCACAAAATTCCTAACGGAGCAAAAAGAACCAGGTAATAAACTAGCTTATTCCAGAAATCTAGACCAGGATTTAAATAAATTTTGTCAGCAAATAACGAAAGAAACGACCAAAAAACAGCAGCTTCAGAACCTAAATAGAGACTTTCTTGATTCTGAATTCGATCTAAGAAAAACTGCATCCGCATCCCATCGTAAGTAATCGCTAATTGATGGAGTTGAGTATCTTCAAAAAAATTGTTAATCCTAATTTCTGGTCTTTTGCCATTGGTTCCAGTTAAAGGCATCCTGACTCTAAGGCTCAAATCTTGATACCACTGTCCTAAAGTCAAATTACGCCAAAAAGCATCTTTCGATAAAGAAATAATTCTCGCTGGGCCTCTTTGATCAAGAGAGGCAGTCGCAATTTTGGTAAATAGAGTAAATTGAGAGCTTTTCTGGATGCCATTATTTAATTTTGGGACAGCTTCTGGACTTTGAAACCAACGATTAGGACTAATCACCCCCTTTGAGTTAATGACTTTAGCAGGATCTTTGGTATGAACTTTCAAATTAGGTAATTGCCCATTTAAATCCTGATAAGCAGAGCGATCATCCTCAAAAGAATAAGCAGAAATAAGTGCTTCTCCATTATTTAGGGTCGAGCAAGAGTCCTGAGATTGAAACAAACTATCAATTTGCGATCGCGACAAAGCTTGATCGGCAATGCAAAAATTATCGATTTGACCTTTCCAAGGGCGATCTTTTGTAGCCTCGTTGCCAATTAGCAAAGGAAAATCAGGCTCCCAATTACTTAACTTGGTTAGATCTTGGACATGAACCAGCAAAACCACCATCAGAGTCAAATAACCAATCCACAGAATACTAATCAACTTGAACTGTGAAGAACGCAAGGTTAAAAAATCAAAACGAGCAAATGATTTCTCATATCTGGGGCGACCAATTATCAGAATGAAAAAACCCAAGCTGCCAATAAGTGCGCCAAGGCTATTAGTGGTCAAGTCAATCGTACTAGCCTCACGAGAACTCAAGAAAATTTGACCAAATTCCACAAATAAAGAGAGAAAAAAACCCGCGGCAACACTCATCAAAATGCTGGCTAAGATAGATTTATTAGTTCGATCCGACCTCACTCGCAACAAGCCATGTCTTGATAAAAAGGCAGTACAAGCAAACCCAAAAGGGGTAAACAACACAATATTCGAGACAATATCACCAGAGTGAACAGTTCTTTTAAAATAAGTAGCCCATTCTTGCACAGATGAATCTACAGAAATATCGAGATTAGGTGGAATCCTGAAATTAAAGGGAATAAGAGTAAAAAAAATAATAATCACAACATTGAGCATGATTATCCGAATCGCTCTATAGTCAATAAAATTAATTAGTTGTTGATAAAAACTATTTTTCTCACCCATAAAAACACCCTTAATTAGTTTAAGACTAGTAAATAGTAATTAAAGTTAATGAGATTTCAACTTAGCTTTAATCTTAAACTAATTATTATTTAAAGAAATCGTTTTAGAATTTAGATATACAAAGTTGATTGAGAGAAGAATCATGAAAGCTATCCGCATTCCCGAGTTATTTTTAATAGCGATGTTTGGTCTTTTCAGTAGTCTCTTAAGTTGGGGGGCCGTAAACAAGCCCTTATTAGCTCAAGCTGAGTTGGAAGTGCCTATTGATGACCAGGCCCGTTATCTTCAAAACTTGAGTAGCCCTTCTGCTGAAGACTGGAAGCTAAACCCATTTAGCATTCAAGGGTCCAACTCTGATGAATACCAACTAGGCTTTGAAAGCGTTGAATTTAAGGTTGTCGAACAACGTAGTCACGAGTGGAGAAATACTTCTTATAACCACAACTCCGCAGTTACCTTCAACGTTCATCAATTTGTAGAAGAAGATATCAATCAGTAATTGATAGCTAGATCAACATTAGTTGTTAGTTAATAACTTAGGATTATTGTCTTATCTTGAAGTAATCTTAGGTAATATTTCTTCTTGATTACTATTAGATTATGCAGACATGCGATTAAATCTAAATAGGTAGTAAATCTAAATAGGTGATTCTGCTAACTTAAGTAAAGAAATTTTAGCTGCACTTTGCACTTGGGGATGTTCGTCTTTAGAGAGAAAGTTCAGTGCAGAAGAGCTTTGTGTGCTTGGTAAGTTACCTAGCGCCTCAGCTAGTCTTTGCCTTACTAGCCAATCCTCAGAGTCGGCAAATTTCAACAACGACTCGATCGCCTTGACAGCTTTAATTTCTCCGAGTGCAGAAATGGCTGCCTGTTGAAGAATAATTTCGTCTGTATTTAACGCCTCCATTAATAAATCTTCGGCGCGACTATCTTTGAGATTACCCAAGGAGACAACTGCGCTAAATCTCACTAACCAACTATCGTCTTCATAAAAGGCTCTAACTAAGGGTTCATAAGCCCTGATATCACCTAAATAACCCAATGCTCCTGCTGCGTCTGCTCTGATGCCATAGTCATCATCGCTCAACATTAAGTTAACCAGTAGGGGGTAGCTCTCTTCTGTTTTTTTGACCCCTAGGGCAAAAACTGCCATCGAACGGACTGGCAAGATTTCATCGTAGAGTACTTTTTTAATGAGGGGTAGAGCATCTTGGGCAGCAACTTCTCGCAAGGCAACCAGTGCCAAGAGGCGATCGCGAGAATTTAAACTATCCAATTGATCAGAAATTTGCTCTAGATTTGATTGAGTCATCCTTAAATAATCATTTATATTTAAAATTTTAAATTTAATCCTAAGATTAAGATAACGAAATATCGTTCCTTAGGTAATTGTCAATCAACCTTAACTAAGCCAAATAAACTTTATTTACCATGAACTCAACTACTGAAATTAGCGTTGAACAACTGAGCCAATCTCAATTGCAAAGCTTGGGAGTGTTTAACTGGTCGATTTGGGAAAAAGAAGTTTCCGAATTTCCTTGGAGCTATGATTCTCAAGAAACTTGTTATTTTTTGGCGGGGGAAGTAATTGTGACTCCTCAAGGGGGAGAGCCAGTGAAAATGGGCAAGGGAGATTTCGTCACTTTTCCTGAAGGGATGTCCTGTAACTGGCAGATTCTCAGCCCAGTCAAAAAACACTATTCTTTTGCCTAGATACTTGTTCGTTTAAATTTTAAAGTTAGCTCATGTGGCAAGAAATCAGCCAAGCGATCGCCCAAGCAACCAACACAGATTTCCAAATTCAAGATACTCGCTCAGTGAGTGGGGGCTGTATCAATCAAGGTTATCAAGTCATAGGTAGTAGTCAGCAATATTTTGTCAAACTGAATCAGGCTCAAAAAATTGAGATGTTTCAGGCAGAAGCTCTTGGTTTACAGCAAATGATTGCGACTAAAACCCTTGTAGTCCCCCAACCAGTTTGTTCGGGAATTGCGGGTAATTCTTCTTATCTAGTTTTGGAATGGCTCGATTTAGGTCGAGGGAGTAGTGATGGTTGGCAGGAAATGGGTAAACAACTTGCTTTGATGCATAAGCAAGGAACAAATTCTCAATTTGGTTGGAACCTTAACAATACAATTGGCTCGACTCCTCAAATTAACGATTGGAGTGATAATTGGGCAGATTTTTTTGCAGAGCAAAGAATTGGTTATCAACTCAATTTAGCTAAACGCAAAGATTCTGGGTTTAACAATAACGATCAAGTAGTTCGGGTAATTCGGGATCAATTAGCTGAGCATCAACCTGTTGCTTCTTTAGTTCATGGCGATCTTTGGTCGGGTAATGCCGATATCAACGCCGATGGTCAACCAACTATCTTTGACCCTGCTAGCTACTATGGCGATCGCGAAGTGGATATTGCCATGACAGAATTATTTGGCGGTTTTCCTGCTTCCTTTTATCAAGGGTACGATCAGCAATGGCAGCTAGACACCAGCTACAAAAACAGAAAAAATATCTACAATCTCTATCATATTTTGAATCACTTTAACCTTTTTGGTGGTAGCTACAGCCATCAAGCCCAACGTATTATTCAAGAAATTATTTGATACTTAATTTGGTAAGTTTTGCTGTTTAAGCAAGTTTTGTGTTTGTTGCATCTATCTATTGTTGCTTATTGGTTGGAAAACCTTGCTTAGTTAGTAATCACAACTACAGATTTTTTCTTTCTATAATCAGTGCAAAACAATTCCAAAATTTGATAACCTATGCTAATAGATTTGGGAACATAAGGTGAGCGTGGATATATCAATAGGTCGGGGAAAAAAAGCTCGAAGAGCTTATGGATTTGATGAAATTGCATTAGTGCCAGGTAAGCAAACGCTAGATCCTAGCCTAGCTGACACTACTTGGGAAATTGGGGGAATCAAAAGAACCATTCCCATTCTTGCTAGTGCGATGGATGGAGTTGTCGATGTCAAAATGGCAGGTCTGCTATCCGAATTAGGTGCGATTGGCGTTCTTAATTTAGAAGGAGTCCAAACGCGTTATGAAGACCCCGAACCTATTCTGAAAAGAATTGAGTCTGTGGGAAAAGACGAATTTGTGGGTTTAATGCAAGAGCTTTATGCTGAACCTATTAAGTCTGAGTTAATCACCAAAAGAATTACAGAAATTAAAGCCCAAGGTGGCATTGCCGCAGTTAGTCTAACTCCTGTCGGTGCTAGTAAATATGGTCAAGCAGTTGCAGATGCAAAAGCAGATTTAGTTTTTATTCAAGCAACAGTGGTGTCCACTGCCCATTTATCTCCTGAGTCAGTTACTCCCCTAGATTTAGCTAAGTTTTGTCGAGAAATGCCCATGCCAGTCATTTTGGGCAATTGCGTTACCTACGAAGTAACTATGGAATTACTCAGAGCTGGTGCTGCTGCTGTTTTAGTAGGAATTGGGCCTGGTGCAGCTTGCACTTCTCGTGGAGTATTAGGTGTAGGCGTTCCTCAAGCGACAGCTACAGCAGATTGTGCTGCTGCTAGAGACGACTACTTTGCAGAAACCAGTAAATATATTCCGATCATTGCTGATGGCGGAATCGTTACCGGAGGGGACATTTGTAAATGTCTAGCTTGTGGTGCAGATGCAGTCATGATCGGTTCGCCGATCGCCAGAGCGGCTGAAGCTCCTGGGGGAGATTATCACTGGGGTATGGCAACGCCTAGCCCAGTACTGCCTCGGGGAACCAGAATAAATGTTGGTACAACTGGATCGATTAAGCAAATTCTCGTTGGACCAGCCAAGTTAGATGATGGTACCCATAATCTCTTAGGTGCAATTCAAACTAGTATGGGTACTTTAGGCGCCAAAAACCTGAAAGAGATGCAAAAAGTCGATGTCGTCATTGCACCATCACTGTTAACGGAAGGAAAAGTCTACCAGAAGGCACAGCAACTAGGGATGGGTAAATAAGGATTAACTGTCTTTAGTGCTTTCATTATCTACATTAAATCCAGTATTGTAATTTTTTGATTAGGGATCGACTTCGATTCCTATTTTTTTTGAGTCTTAATGCAGATAGATTGAGATTGAGCGACTCAAAGGTTAATTTTGCGGTATATAGAGGGTCTCTTCCAACAAATCTTTCAAGAGATGATTGTTTTAACCTCTAAACATTTGTACCCACTCTATTTCTGAATTTCATGTTACATTAATTTTTATAAAGAAAAATTGAAAAAAGTTAATCGAAATGAATTCCGGACTTCTTCATACAGTGAAAATTTGGTCTCAATTTGGACATCCTCTCATTATGTGGGGTTTGTTCGCTTTAACTATTTACGCACTTTATTCGGGAATCCAAAGTCGCCGCACCAGAACAGCAGGAAAAGAGATTAGAAAAGAGTTAATTAAGAAAAAATTTGGACTCAAGCATCATCAAATTGGCTCGATTTTATTGGCGTTAATGGTGGTCTTCAATATGGGGGGTATGGCTGTTACCTATATCAATAACGGTAAATTATTTTTTGGACCCCACTTGATAGTCGGCTTAATCATGGTTGCAATTATGGCGATCGCTACAGCGCT
>CALKUU010000102.1 GCA_937996665.1 uncultured Xenococcaceae cyanobacterium
CGATTTCGTTTCCCAAGAACTTCGAGCTGCTGAAGACCCTGAGTTTGAAACTTTCTATACTAAAAACATCCTATTAAACGAAGGTCTACGAGCTTGGATGGCTACTCAAGACCAACCACACGAAAACTTTGAATTCCCTGAAGAAGTATTACCACGTGGTAACGCTCTCTAAGAATTTACTTGTCTCGTGTCAATTGAAAACTTGTTTTCATTGAATAAATAATTATTAGTAGCCCCTCACTAGGGGCTATTTTTTTGGTTGATTGCCAAACAAAGTCCCACAAAAAAACTGAATTAAAGTCTAAAAATTGACAAACTTTAATTCAGTTAATATATTTTGTTATCAAAAATCGAATTGCACGAAGCTCAATAAACTTGAGTTACTTTTTAGCCGTTGGTACTTCAGTTTCGGCATCTGCGATCGCCACTGTGCCATTTGTAGGAACTTCGCTATTAGCAGATTCTACTGGTATAGGATTTTTCTCAGCTTCTAATTTAGCTAATACTAGCTGTTCAATTTCGGCAGCCACATCAGGATTATCCTCCAAATACTTCATCGTATTATCCCGACCTTGACCGACATTTTCGCCTTTATAGCTATACCAAGCTCCTTTGCGAACAACAATTTCATTGTTCTCTGCCATATCAAGCATGCAGCCCATTCGAGAAATACCATGGCCGAAAATAATATCAAATTCAGCAATCCGAAATGGAGGAGCAACTTTATTTTTGGCTACTTTGACCTTGGCACGAATTCCATATTCTCCTTCTGAACCCTTTTTCAAAGTCTGAATACGACGAATATCTAGCCTTACTGAGGCATAAAATTTAAGAGCATTACCACCAGTTGTTACTTCAGGATTCCCATAAACAACCCCGATTTTTTGACGAAGTTGATTGAGAAAAATAACCGTAGAACCAGAGCGTCCAATATTCCCTGCAATCTTCCTGAGAGCTTTACTCATTAAACGAGCTTGTAAACCCATTTGATTGTCGCCCATTTCTCCCTCGATTTCTGCCCGAGGAACTAGCGCAGCAACAGAGTCAACTACGACCAAATCAACCGCAGCCGAACGAACTAGCTGATCGACAATTTCTAAGGCTGATTCTCCGTGGTCTGGTTGGGCAACTAGTAAATTTTCAATATCCACACCTAAAGCAGCAGAATAGGTAGGATCAAGAGCATGTTCAGCATCGACAAAAGCAGCTACACCGCCTGCTTTTTGGGTTTCGGCGATCGCATGAAGAGCTAAGGTTGTTTTCCCAGAACTTTCTGGCCCATAAATTTCAATAATTCTTCCTTTAGGAAGACCACCACCTAGAGCAACATCAAGTGTCAATGCCCCAGTTGAAAGAGTCTCAATTTTCATTTGACTGGCATCGCCAAGGCGCATAATTGCACCTTTACCAAAATTGCGCTCAATCTGTTTGAGAACTAGGTTTAAAGCTTTTTCTTTATCGGAGTTTTTGGAAGTATTTGTGCTAGCTGCCATAAATGCCTCATTTAAAAATTGATCAATTATCACTTGAGATCAAGATTCTGCAAATCATGAACCCTGAAGATCAAGAAACTTAAGTTAACTTGATTCTAGATCCCGTCTTCGACAAATCTAACCGAATTTAATCTCGAATCAACATTTTAATACAAAAGTATTAATAGATCGGTAAATAATCTGATCAGAATTTTAGGCAGCTTTACAATTAATTTTAATTTCAGTGAAGAGCAGAAATCTTATTTTTCAAGGTCTCAATCCCTTGTAAAACTTCAGTTTGAGTCATTGTTGATTGTTCTCCAGAAGCGAGCCACTTAAGGTTGACAGATCTAGTTTCTGCCTCAGCGTCACCTAGTACTAAACAAGCGACTGCACCACTGCGATCTGCTCTTTTAAACTGTTTGCCAAAGGCACTACCACTTAGATCCAATTCAACAGCTAAACCAGATTGTCGTAATTTTTGAGCCAGGGTTAAAGCCTGTGCTTCTGCTTGTTCACCACGAGAAACAAAATATAAATCGGGTGCATCCACAGAAACTTGAGCCAACTCTTGTAATAAGATCACTAATCTTTCAATTCCCATTGCCCAACCGATCGCTGGAGTCTCAGCACCTCCTAACTCAGCAATCAAACCATCGTAGCGACCACCACCACAAACAGTTGCTTGCGCGCCTAGATCACTAGATTTGATCTCAAAAGCTGTGTGGGTGTAGTAGTCTAAACCTCTGACTAAACAGTGATCGATTTGGTAGGCAATCTCTAAGTCGGTCAACATCTGCAATACTGCATCGAAGTGTTTCTTAGAGCTATCACTCAAACTATCAATAATTTTGGGCGCATCTTGAGCAATTTCTTGAGTTCTCTGATCTTTGCTGTCTAAAATTCTCAAGGGATTGCGCTCTAAGCGATCGCGCGAATCTGCATCCAATTCTTCTTTATAGGGTTCGAGATAAGTAAGCAACGTTTCTCGATATTTTTGGCGATCTTCGCCTCTTCCAACTGAGTTGATAGCTAAGCTGAGATTTTTTAAGCCTAAAGCTTTGAGAATATCGGTGGCAACAGCGATCGCTTCAACATCTGCTCTAGGTGCATTGCTGCCAATTAATTCCAAGCCAATTTGATGAAACTGTCTTTGTCTACCAGCCTGAGGTCGCTCATAACGAAACATCGGACCTGTGTACCAAAGTCTTTGCACTCCACCTTGAGCTTGAAGTTTATTTTGAATGTAAGAGCGCGCCACCCCCGCGGTTCCTTCAGGGCGCAGTGTAATCGAAGTTTTGCCACCGCGACTAGTAAAGGTATACATTTCCTTGCCGACAACATCTGTCGCTTCGCCAATCCCTCTTTCAAACAGAGCTGTCTGCTCAAAAATTGGTACTCGTATTTCTTGAAATGCAGCCTTACTTAAAATGTCTTTAGCAGTACGCTCAATTAACTGCCAGTAAACTATTTCCTCAGGCAGAATATCTCTTGTGCCTCTTAATGCTTGAATCATTTTTGTTGGACTGCTTGTACTTATCTAAGATATATTACAGCACTTGTGGAGGCGATTTAGGCTAGTAAAAATTAGAATAAATTAGTTATCAGCAAAGCTTGTTTTAAGGAAAAGACAATACCGCCCTATAATTATCTGTGGTTAGTTGTTTGTAACTACTGACCGAGTAAATGTTGTCGGATTTAAGATAAATAAGCTTCTATAATGATTTATTCTCTGCTGCGGTTTGCAAGTATAGTTAAAAATAATTTTTATCGATTCAGTCAAAAGCTAGCTAAGTTATCTGCGCTAACTTTAGTGCTGATTAGTTTAGGTTTCGTTTGTCTACCTACTAACCAGGCGATCGCAGGAATTGATGATGATCGTTATGAAGGCAATATTTACATTCTTTATGCAGGTAATGGCTCATTGGTTCCACCTCGTATCAACCTCAAGGAATCTTTAGCGAGAGAAACACCAGCCATTGTTGTCTTTTGTGTAGATGACAGCAGTGACTGCAAACAATATTCCACTTTAGTTTCTCGCTTTCAAGAGTTTTATGGTCGGGCGGCTAGTATTATTCCTGTCAATGTAGATGCGCTAGATCTAAGCGCGAAATATCAGAAGGATCAGGAAGGCTATTACTACAAGGGTAAAGTACCGCAAACGGTAATTATCGACCAGAAAGGTAAGGTTGTTTTTAATGAACAGGGTCAACCTGCTTATGAAAAAGTGGATGATCAATTACGCAAGGTTTTTGACTTACTTCCTCGCGAAGAATCAGTTCAGCTACAGCGTCGTTCCTTCAATGAATATAATTCCGAAATTACCAATTAAATAAAAAAAGCAGTGTCTCGGACACTGCTACATTGAGATAAATATTGGTAATAAATTTCAATGCTAGTTTCAACTAGATATCAGTAATTTCTTAAGCAGTCTGCTCTTCAATATCTAAGTCAAACAACATTTGTAGCGACTTGAGGCAACGACGACGAGCTTCGATATCTTGCTGTGCTCGCAATTGCACCATTGGTTCATGCAAAATTTTATTGACAATTCCTCGGCTCAAAGACTCAATAACTTCTTGATGTTTTTCGGCAAATTCTGAACCCAGACGAGATAAGGCTTTTTCTAACTCTTGAGCGCGAATATCCTCTACCTTGCTACGCAAGCAACTAATAGTAGGGACTGTCTCTAGCGATCGCACCCATAAAATGTAGTTATTTACTTCTTCTTCGATAATACCTTCAGCTTCTTGAGCAATCTGGCGACGGTTTTCTTGGTTAGCCGCAACTACAGCTTTAAGATCGTCGACATTAAAAGATTGAACTTGTTCTAGGTTACTCACATCAGCAGAAACGTTGCGAGGAACAGAAATATCAATCACCATCAAAGGATGATCAGCAGGCACACTTTCAGTTAATTTTGCTTGAGTCAAAATTGGCTCTGTCGCACCAGTACTAGTAAAAACTAAGTCAGATTCAGCAATTACACTCATCATGTCTGAGATCGGATGTAGTTTCAGGTCAGCATGAGCAAACTTATTAGACAATTCTTGCGATCGCCGATGAGAGCGATTAATAATCGAAATTTGGGTAGCTTTTTTCGATAAAAGATGTTTTACCAAGAGGCAAGCCATTTTACCTGCGCCAACAATGGCTACACGACAAGCAGATAAATCATCAGCCTTAATCTGAGCCAGCTCCACAGCCGCTGAGCTAATCGAAACAGCCCCCGTCCCAATACTAGTTTCGCTACGAACTCTTTTGCCAGTTGAAATAGCTTGTTTGAATAAACGGTCGAGCAGGCGACCTAGCCCTTTATACTTTTGTCCTTGTTTGTGAGTGGTCTTTACCTGAGCAAGAATTTGCCCCTCACCCAAAACCAAACTTTCTAAACCAGCAGAAACCCGCATTAAGTGACGGAGAGCATCGTCATGCAAAAGAGTAAATAAACTTTTGCGTAATTCATAGAGAGATAAGTTAGCCTTTTCTGCCAAAAACTGAATTATTTCAAATACGCCTTGCTCAGTTTCTTTAACGACACTGTAAATTTCGAGACGATTACAGGTACTAATAATAGCCACTTCCTCAACATGAGGATAGCCACGCAGGTGAGAAATAGCTTCTTCAATTTGAGCTTCGGGAATACTTAACTTCTCGCGAACATCAACCGAAGCAGTTTTATGACTTAGACCAACAACAACAATATTCATCTGTACTTACTTAAGGACTCTCTAAATAGTTAAATAAAATACTTAAATTTTTTTAATTCATAATCAATAATCTACCAATTTAGATGAGTTATCTCATTAAGACTTGTTAACTTAATCCTGGTCTGAATATTATTAATAGATACTGCAAACTTTGGCTTCAGCAAGTAGTCTTGCCAAAGCCAAATATGCGTTGAGTATGATTGCAATCTAAATCTACAAACAAAGTAGTAGATTGATGAGACCAAGCAACGTTTTAAAGCAGTTTATTAAGAATGTATATCTAACAGTTATTCTGAAAAAAGAGACTAATTAATTAAAAACTAGTTATCTTAATTGAATACTTTTAGGATTCTCAACCATATGAACAGTGTCGACAAAGCGAGCAGTTTGAGATTGAGAAGAGATAACTAAACTTTGAGTTCTAGCACCACCTTTAAAGAAGCGAACTCCTTCCATCAAAGTTCCAGGAGTAATACCACAAGCAGCAAACAAAACTGTTTCACCACTAGCTAGCTCTTCTGCTGTGTAAACTTTGTCAGGATCAGTAATTCCCATTTCTGCTAGACGAGCTAAGTTACTTTCTTTGCTTTCGCCGATTAAGCCAGTTTTAACAACTGCGGGATCATAGATAAGTTGTCCTTGGAAGTGACCACCTAAACAACGCATAGCAGCAGCAGAAATAACTCCTTCAGGTGCAGCACCAATACCCATAAGAGCATGAATATTGGAACCAGAAAAAGCACAAGACAAAGCAGCGGATACGTCGCCATCGCTAATCAAGCGAACTCTAGCACCAGCATCACGAATTTCTTTAATTAGACCTTCATGACGAGAACGATCCATAACTACTACAACGAGTTCTTCAATAGAACGTCCTAAGCAATCAGAAATGATCTGTAAGTTTTCAGTTGCTGATTTGTTGATGTCTACATGGTTTTTAGCTGCTGGAGGTGCTGCTAATTTTTTCATGTAAAAATCTGGTGCAGCAAATAAACCGCCTTTTTCAGCGATCGCAAGTACTGCCATTGAACCATTTTGACCGTAAGCAACTAGATTAGTTCCTTCACAAGGATCTACTGCAATGTCAATCTCAATAAGTTCATCAGGGTTACAGTAATCTTTTGCATCAGGACGAGTACAAATACCAACCTCTTCACCGATGTAAAGCATAGGAGCATCATCTCTTTCGCCTTCACCAATTACAATGCGTCCTCGCATATTGATTTTATTCATACGCTCACGCATAGCTTCTACAGCTACTTCATCAGCAATATCTTTTTCGCCTTTACCCATCCACTTAGCGGATGCGATCGCAGCTTGTTCTACTACTTCTATGATTTCTAATCCGAGGGTATTTTCCACGAAGATTATCCTCCCTAATTACTTATGTTTCCCTAGTATGGCTAAGCCCACTCAAGTCAAAATTTTATCAGAATTAGGGATCTTTCTTAAAGGTTTATTAAGTTTGCATCAAAAAATATTACTTTTTAATACCAAATATTCTTAAGAAATTACGCTATGATTCCATGCTGACTATAGAAAAAACATCAGTCTAGAAATTTCACAAGAGAGTGAATATTTCTTTTATGAAGAACGACGATAAAAAGGTTTTTTGACAACTTTTGCTGAATATTTTTTACCTCGTATTTCGATCTCTAGCTCTTGACCCAACTTGCTAAAAGATTTAGGCACATAACCAAGAGCGATCGCTTTACCCAAAGTTGGAGAAGAGGTTCCACTCGTGACAATGCCAACTTTCTCGTCATCAACAATGATGGGGTAGTCATGTCTAGCAATATGCCGACCAGTCATCTCAATTCCTACTAATTTTCGGGAGATTCCTGCTGATTTTTGCTCTTCTAAAATTTGACGACCGATAAAATCACTCTCTGCCTGAAGATGCACGAGCCAGCCTAAACCAGCTTCCAAAGGACTAGTATTATCATCAATGTCTTGCCCGTATAAGCTCATTGCCGCTTCTAAACGAAGAGTATCTCTTGAACCCAAACCACAGGGTGTAACCCCTGCTGCGATCAAAGATTGCCAAAGTTGTTGACCAGCTTGTGGTGAAACCATAATTTCAAAGCCATCTTCTCCTGTATAACCAGTCCTAGCAACAAAGGCTTCTTCTCCAGCGATCGTAGCTTGCAAATGACTAAACGCAGACAGTTGAGTAATATCTTCTGCAATCATAGATTGCAAAACATTAACTGCATTAGGTCCTTGAACAGCGATTAAGACTTTTTCAGCAGATAGATCTTGAAATTCAACATCACTACCTTCTAGATGAGACAAGATCCACTTTTTATCCTTATCTTTAGTTGCTGCATTAACGATCAAAAATCCGACTGTTTCGCCAAGATCATTAGTTCCTTGGTGATAAAAAATAATGTCATCAATAATTCCAGCTTCAGAGTTAAGCAACACCGTATATTGAGCTTTGCCCTCACTCAAACGAGCTAATTCAGAAGGAACTAACTTTTGTAGCTGAGGAATTAAATCTTTTCCCTTCAGCGCAAATTTACCCATGTGAGAGATGTCAAACATCCCCACATTAGATCTAACAGCTTGATGTTCTTGCTTCAATCCTGAAAATTGAACTGGCATAGACCAGCCAGAAAAAGGTACAAAGCGAGCATTTAAAGATTTTGCTTGTTCGTAAAGAGGAGTTTTTAACAGGTTTTTATTTTCGGATGTAGCCATAGAAATTTACTAGTAGAGATTAGTTAGTGATGTAAACCAGGATCTTTATTAAATCATTGTGTATATAGATTACGATCTCTACCCAAAAATTCTGAGATTACCAACATCAAAAACACTAGTAGCTCAAGATACTCAAAACTGATGAGAATTGAAGTGAAATCGCATAAATCTCCTACCTGTAGGTTAATCAATTCACTAACTGTCTTCACTAATTGACTAAGATAGTAAACGCTAACACCATTTATATATAAGGCTTTTCAAGATTTTCAGTTAGCTATCTTGACGACATCAGAATAGTGGGAAGAACCCAAAAATGCAATCATGGTTTCAAATACCCACGTATCATTTTTGCAAAAATTATTGACCTCAATCCTTGTCCTTTAAAGAGGATCTAAATTAAAAGCTTGCTTTCCAGATGAGAATTACGTTAAATTTAGTTAAGCAAGAGACAGCTTTTAACTTTCAGCCTTGACAAAAAAATAATTCTTGTGCTCTGAAAGATCTAAAACGCTCAAATAATAAATTATAAGAATATAACAATTCCCCGATTCAACTTATGAAAAAATTCTCTTGGAGAGTCTTAGTACTTTGGACACTACCAATTTTGATTGTAGGCGTCTTTTTAGTACAGGGTACATTTTCTCCTGATGCCAACAGTTTAGGCAGCAACACGGCTAGTACTCGTATGACCTATGGTCGTTTTCTTGATTACTTAAATACAGGAAAAGTCGCTAGTGTTGAGCTATATGAAAATGGCAGGACTGCTATCGTTCAGGCGATGGATCCTGAAATAGACGAGCGCCTACAAAAATTAAGAGTAGATTTACCTGCTAATTCTCCAGAATTAATTTCTAAGTTAAGAGAAGCAGATGTGAATTTTGATTATCATCCTGCTAGCAATGATGGGGCTTTGTGGGGACTATTAGGAAACTTAATTTTCCCAATTTTGCTAATCTCTGCGCTCTTCTTCTTGTTCCGCCGCTCCAACAATATGCCTGGCGGCCCTGGTCAAGCAATGAGCTTTGGTAAGTCTCGTGCTCGTTTCCAGATGGAAGCTAAAACAGGGATTAAGTTTAATGATGTAGCAGGGATTGAAGAAGCAAAAGAAGAACTTCAAGAAGTTGTTACTTTCTTAAAACAACCAGAACGTTTTACTGCCGTTGGTGCTCAAATACCTAAAGGTGTTTTGTTAGTTGGCCCTCCTGGAACTGGTAAAACTTTATTGGCTAAGGCGATCGCTGGTGAAGCTGGTGTTCCTTTCTTTAGTATCTCTGGTTCAGAATTTGTGGAAATGTTTGTTGGTGTCGGTGCATCTCGTGTACGCGACCTCTTCAAAAAAGCCAAAGAAAATGCACCTTGCTTAATCTTTATTGATGAGATTGACGCTGTCGGTCGTCAACGTGGTGCTGGTATCGGTGGTGGTAATGATGAAAGAGAACAAACTCTTAACCAACTACTTACTGAAATGGACGGTTTCGAAGGCAACAGCGGAATTATCATTATTGCGGCAACTAACCGTGCAGATGTTCTTGACTCCGCTTTAATGCGTCCTGGTCGTTTTGACCGTCAAGTAATGGTAGACAACCCTGATATTAAAGGTCGTCTTGAAATTCTTGATGTTCATGCTAGAGACAAAAAAATTGATGCTTCTGTTTCTTTAGAAACAATTGCTCGTCGTACTCCTGGGTTCTCTGGTGCAGATTTAGCTAACTTACTCAACGAGGCAGCAATTCTAACTGCTAGAAGAAGAAAAGAAGCAGTAACAATGTCTGAGATAGATGACGCGGTAGATCGTGTTGTTGCAGGAATGGAAGGTACGCCTTTGGTTGATGGTAAGAGTAAGCGATTAATTGCTTACCACGAAGTTGGACATGCGATCGTTGGTACTTTAGTTAAAGAACATGATCCTGTTCAAAAAGTTACTTTAATTCCTCGTGGTCAGGCTCAAGGTTTAACCTGGTTCACTCCTGATGAAGAACAAGGACTAGTATCACGCTCTCAGCTTATGGCTAGAATTGCTGGTGCTATGGGTGGTCGTGCAGCCGAAGAAGAAATCTTTGGTTATGACGAAGTAACTACTGGTGCGGGTGGTGACTTACAGCAAGTTACTGAAATGGCTCGTCAAATGGTAACTCGTTTCGGAATGAGTGACTTAGGACCTCTATCTCTTGAAAGTCAAGGTGGAGAAGTTTTCCTTGGTGGTGGCTTGACATCTCGCTCTGAATACTCAGAAGAAGTAGCTTCTCGCATCGATGACCAGGTTCGTCAAATTATCGAACATTCTCATCAGATAGCTCGCAAGTTAGTCCGCGAAAATCGCGAAGTAATTGATAGATTAGTTGAATTACTAATTGAGAAGGAAACTATTGGTGGAGACGAGTTACGTCAAATAGTTGCTGAGTATGTTGAAGTTCCTGAAAAGGAAAGGTTTGTTCCCTCATTTAATTAAGCTTGAGATAGTTACTTTTCAAGTAATTATCTAAGTAATTTAGTTTAACAAAGGCTACCAATTGGTAGCCTTTTTTTAATGACATTGATATTAAATCACTCTAGAATTTTACGTTGCAACAATTTTTAGTTACAAGAAAAAAGCCTCATTTCTCTAATCTTTTTACCGGTTTATTGAATATTAGGAAAGAATTTCAACAAGTTTACACTTTTGACAACTTTGTGTAACAACTTTCACCAATGATTTATTTATATTCCATATCAATTTGATTATATTAAAGCATTAAAGATTATAAAAAATTACTTTTAGAATACATTTTATTAAATCAACTTATTTATAAAACTACTTAATAAGCTAATGGATACAACACTTTTACCAAGCATAATTGTGGGTAGTGGTAGTTCGTGGTTTATCACTTTAGATATTGATGAAAATAATACTCTCATTGCTGATTTTGAATCAAATCTCAGCGGAACCTTAACTTATAGGATTGGCACAGAAGCAGATCAAATTTTTGCTGATGATCCAGCATTTTTTTCAGCGGCAGATTCAGAATTTTTCACCATCGATGCAGATACAGGAATTCTGAGTTTTATTAATGCTCCTGATTTTGAGAACCCTCTTAATCAACTTGCCAACAACTTCTATCAAGTTGATGTCGTCGTTAGTAATGGAACAGAAAGTGTTATTCAAGCAGTCGATGTAAAAGTGAATGATGTTGAACCAGAAAATACAACTAATTCACCAGTAGAGAATCTAGAAATCATCGGAAATAATCCTGATCAAATTACTACTCTTAGTATTGATGAAAATATTGCCTTTGTAGTTGATATAAATACTAATGCTGATGACAATCCAGTTGAAGAGATAACTTTTAGAATCTATGACTCAGCTAATTCTACAGCGCGAGATTCAGAATTTTTCACTGTCGATGCAAATACAGGCATTCTGAGTTTTATCAATGCTCCTGATTTTGAAAATCCTCTCGACCAAGATGGTGACAATATCTACGAGGTAGATGTTGAAGCAGTTTCTAGTTCTGGGATGAGCACTATTCAACAAATAGACATTCAGGTAAATGATATTGCAGATGGTGACTCTAATCCAACGATAGATAATCTAGAAATTCTCGGCAATAATCCTGGTCAAATTACTAATCTAAGTATTGATGAAAATATTGTCTTCGTAGCCGATATAAATACTAATGCTGATGGCAACTCTGACGAAGATATTACCTTTAGTATTCTTGGTTCTAGTAATTCTGCTGCGGAAGACTTAGAACTATTTACTATCAATCCTAGTACTGGTGTCTTGAGTTTTATTACTGCTCCTGACTTCGAGAACCCTCTTGATCAAGATCAAGATAACGTTTATCAAGTTGATATTGAAGCTATTTCTAGTCTAGGGGGTAGTACTATTCAACTAATTGATATTAGAGTTAATGATGTTGCAGAAACAAATTCTAACTCTAGTTCAAGTTTGCTAGATTTATCGGATCCATATACTTTCTTGGCGATCGATAATAACAATGACGGACTTATAGATAGAAGTTCTGAGCTGTTTGGGAATGAGCCTGGATTAGCAAATCTTGCTGATT
Source organism: uncultured Xenococcaceae cyanobacterium (assembly GCA_937996665.1). GTDB lineage: Bacteria > Cyanobacteriota > Cyanobacteriia > Cyanobacteriales > Xenococcaceae > Hyella. Next base: position 11,932 of record CALKUU010000102.1, read on the forward strand.
TTGATGTTAATAATGATGACTTAATAAGCCCTCTAGACTCAACCTATGATGATTTGTCAGTTTGGCAAGATATAAATGAGAACGGGATTACAGAAGTTGGGGAATTGATTTCGCTAGGAAGCACCAACATTACTTCTATTAGTAATGAGTTTACCGATGTTTTCCCCGATGCAATTCTAAATAATACTTTATTAGTTCAAGCTAATACTGATAGTGATATTTAAAAGATTGATGCAAATATATCATGTCACCCGCAATCCTGATGTTTATGATGCTCTGTACTGCAATGATGATAGCGAATATAGGCTTATCTTACGTTTTTTCGGATACTATCCGTATCATCAAGATAAATCTCCTAAAGTCTGGAAGCCTATTACTGTCAAAATTGACCCCAGACATAAGAAGGGCGATTTTCCTTCCTTATGTCCCTTTTTGGTATTTAGTAGTAGAGCCAGAAAAGTCTTACAGCCTTTGATAGGGAATTATGTAGAGTTTTTACCTTTGAAACTAGAAGGCGATTTGGAGCAGTATGCCATTATTAAAATTAAGCAGCGCACCGATTGTTTAGATTACTCGCGTGCAGAAGTTAAAAGGTTTTCACACTCGGGTCGCGTAATGAGGGTGTTGAAATTTGCCTTCAAGAAAGGAAGTCTTAACAATAAAAACTTTTTTAATATTCCTGAGGAGACAGCTGGGATTTTTGTCTCAGACAAATTTAAGAACTGTGTTGAGGACAACAATCTAGAAGGGCTTATTTTTAGAGAAGTTTACTCAGATTAAACAACAAAAGTTCTGGAAGTCAATTACCCCCAGAACTTTATAGGTTAATTATGATTAAGTGAGAAATTGCCTTTCCCAGATATCAGATAGTTTTGATGTTTTAGCCAACACTTCCTTCTAGTTTTAAGCTCAAAAGCTTATCTGCCTCTGCTGCAAACTCCATCGGTAACTCACTCAAGACATCTTTGCAAAAGCCACTTACCAACATAGAAATAGCATCCTCTTCAGAAATTCCTCTTTGAGCAAAGTAAAAGAGCTGTTCCTCGCCGATTTTAGCTGTCGAAGCTTCATGTTCCACCTTGGCTGTATTGTTATCGACTTGAATGTAGGGGAAGGTATTAGCTTCAGCATTATCGCCAATTAGCATCGAATCACACTGGGAGTAATTTCTAGCTCCTGTTGCCTTAGCGCCAACTTTTACCAGACCACGATAACTACCTTTGGAACCTCCAGCAGAAATTCCTTTAGAAATAATCGTACTACTAGTGTTTTTGCCAACATGAATCATCTTGGTGCCAGTATCGGCTTGCTGTTTATTATTGGTTAAGGCGATCGAATAGAACTCACCGACCGAATTATCACCAACTAAAACGCAACTAGGATACTTCCAAGTAATTGCGGATCCAGTTTCTACTTGAGTCCAAGAAATTTTAGAATTAACACCTTTGCATAAGCCTCTTTTGGTTACAAAGTTGTAAATACCACCTTTGCCATTTTCATCACCAGCAAACCAGTTTTGCACAGTAGAATACTTAATATCAGCATTGTCTAGGGCTACTAGTTCAACTACCGCAGCATGAAGTTGATTAGTATCGAACATAGGTGCGGTACAACCTTCCAGATAGCTAACTGAGGCTCCTTCCTCAGCAATGATTAAAGTTCTCTCAAATTGACCTGTATCGCCATCATTAATCCGAAAATAGGTCGATAGTTCCATCGGGCATTTAACCCCTTTAGGAATAAACACAAATGAACCGTCACTAAAAACAGCCGAGTTTAAAGCTGTAAAATAATTATCGGCGATCGGGACGACACTACCTAAATACTGTTTGATGATCTCGGGATGTTCTTGCAAAGCTTCCGAAATAGAACAGAAAATTACACCATCTTCTGCTAATTTGTCTTTAAAAGTGGTTGCAACAGAGACACTATCAAAAATTGCATCTACAGCAACGTTGCCTAGTCTTTTTTGCTCTGATAAAGGAATGCCAAGTTTGTCAAAAGTTTCGAGCAAGGTAGGGTCAACATCGTCGAGACTACCTAATTTTTCTTTC
>CALKUU010000103.1 GCA_937996665.1 uncultured Xenococcaceae cyanobacterium
TAATTGTTCGAGGTTTAGATCGGGGCGATCGCTCATGTTTTAAAAGATCATTTTAAGATGCAGATAATTCTTGTAACTGCATTGTTAAACAAGGACGAACTTGATTATTCGGAGGATAAAAATCTAAATCTGCTTCCATTAGATGATGAGGCAGATCGCAAATATCAATTTCCTCAACAGAGTTCCAATGCAACCTTTGAAAAAAACGCACATTCGCTAATTGCACCGTAGCCAAAAAGCGATCGCAGCCCCAACTATTCGCTGTGGTTACTGCCTTCTCGATCAACCCTTTGCCAATTTTCCAACCCCGTCGGTAATCTGGATGAGTTCCTAATCTGCCCCCGTACCAAAGACCAGGCTCAGGCTCATAAATCCTGACAACTCCCACAACATTAGAATCTTGATTGACTGCCACAATCGGATAGGCGATCGCATCATACTCATCGCGATCGCTATACTGAAAAATACCCTGTTCCTCACAAAAAATTCTTTTTCTTAGCTGATAGTAAGCCTCAATTTCTTGCTCAGATCGAGCTAGTTTAAATTGATAATATTGTTTCATCGCTTATATATTCATCTGTGCTTAACGTGCTTCCAATCTCTAGCAATCAACCATCAACCATCAACCATCAACCATTAACAAACTAATCCTCAAAAGTAGACAGCGCCGAACAAGCACCACACTTTGCACAACCAGCCTTAATATCCTGAGAATTCATCTTGGCGACTTTTAATAAAGCGCCAACCTGTTCATAGATTGCATACATAAATTCACTATCAGGTGGTTGCTGATTTGCCAGAGGTGTACCTGTGATGGGGACGAAGGGAACGACAAAAGGATAAACGCCGATTTTGATCAGGCGATCGCAAGTCTCAATAATGGTCTCTAGACTATCCCCCAGACCTGCCAGAATATAAGTGCTTACCTGCCCCCAGCCAAAAACTTGAACTGCTGCGGCGAATGCTTCAAAGTAATAATCTAAAGATACCTTTGCTTTCCCTGGCATAATCCGATTTCGCACTTCTGGCTCAATCACTTCGATGTGCATTCCCAAAGTATCGATACCTGCCTCTTTCATCTTGGCAAACCAAACAAAATCATTAGGGGGTTCGCACTGGGTCTGAATTGGTAAATTAACCCTGGATTTAACTGCCTTGGCGCATTCAATTAGATAGGCTGCCCCCCGATCTGTGGTGTTAGGCGTACCTGTGGTCATAACTAATTGCTCGACGCCGTCTAGCCTTACGGCAGCTTCGGCAACTTCTGCTAACTGCTCAGGAGTTTTTTGCGCGATGGTTTTCCCTGCTACTAAAGACTGTTCAATCGCACAAAATTGACAGGCTGTGTGACGATTGCTGTAACGAATACAAGTTTGTAAGACGGTAGTGGCTAAAACGTTATGGCTATGGAGTAGGGCAATTTGCTTGTAGGGGATTCCTTCGGCAGTTTTGAGTTCGTAAAACTTAGGCTGGCGGGGAAATTGCACTGTGGCAATTCCTGCTCCTTCTTTTTCTAAGATTTGGGGTTTTTGGTCGGTTGATTTTTGATTTAGCTTAGCTAGGCTATATTCAGATTTGGCGGCATTACTAGTATGTACAGGAATCATTACCGTCGTCCCGTCAATGGTTACGGCTTGATGATCAGAAGGGCCTGCACCTCCTTTTCTGCCCGTATTGCGATCAAGTAGTTTTAAGCCTTGGGATTGTAATTGAGTGATTAATTTTCGCTTGTCCATTGATTTATTAAAGGGATAGTCGGACTAGTTGGAGTTAGGAATTCGGAGTTAGGAGTTAGGAGTTAGGAGTTGGCTTGATTTAGAGTGAGGAGAGGGAAGGGAATTTCACTCTTTAATTCAGGCTGGGTAGAGTACCAGAGTCGTTAGTAATTGGTTCGTTGGTTGAATTTATTGATTGCTGATCGGCAGTTTCAACTGAAGGACTGGGGTTAATTGTTGTTGGATCGGTTTTTTGCCAGACGGAATAGGGATTCTGGTTAACCTTAAGTTGCAACAGATCGGGACGTGAATAGTGACCGATTGAGTCCATCATCCGCTTGCGTTTGGTGATTAGAGAAAAGTCGAGATCGGCGATCGCCATGCCCTCACCTTTTCTAATTGGTTCGCAGAGGGGAACGCCTTCAGGAGAAATAATCGTGGTGTAGCAGCCACCAGTTAGAAATCTCTGTAAACCTTCATCAGGACATATTTGCGCGACTTGATCAGGACTTAGCCAGCCAGTGGAGTTAACTACAAAGCAACCAGCTTCTAAGGCATGATGTCTAATTGTTACTTCGGTTTGCTCTCCAAAGATTTGCCCCACCATCGAACCAGGAAATTGAGCGCAATGGATCTGCTCTTGCTGTGCCATTAAGCTATATCTAGCCAAGGGATTATAGTGTTCCCAACAGGCTAAAGCACCTAGCCTTCCAACTGCGGTATCCATTACTTGCAACCCAGATCCATCTCCCTGTCCCCAGATCATTCGTTCATGATAGGTAGGGGTAATCTTGCGACGCTTGAGCAATAAACTGCCATCAGCATCAAAGATTAACTGCGTATTATAG
>CALKUU010000104.1 GCA_937996665.1 uncultured Xenococcaceae cyanobacterium
TTCTTTGATTGTTCCTTTCAGATCGGTAAACTTAAGACCCTTATCAACCGCTAATAATTCTACCTGATTGAAAACTGCTGAATGAGTCGCATCAACTGTATCTCTTCGATAGACTCTGCCAGGGGCAATAATTCTGATTGGTGGTTCATTTTCTTCCATATAACGAATTTGGACAGAAGAAGTGTGGGTTCTTAGCAATTTTCCGCCAGGAAGATAAAAAGTATCTTGCATATCTCTAGCTGGGTGATCAGGCGGCGTATTGAGCGCTTCAAAGTTGTAGTAGTCAGATTCTACTTGAGGTCCTGTTGCTACTGTGTAACCTAAACCAACAAAAATATCTAAAACTCGATCCACTACTCCATTAAGAGGATGTACTTTGCCTAAAGGTCTATTCACACCTGGCATGGTTACATCTAAAGTTTCTGATTCGATTTGAGCTGCTATTTTTGCTTGTTCTAAAGTTTGCTTTTGCTGATCTAAATTAGTTTGAATATTTTCTTTGACTTCATTGGCTAGTGCCCCGATCTTAGGTCGTTCCTCGGCACTTAATTTCCCCATACCTCTTAAAATTTGGGGTAATTGACCTTTTTTTCCTAAATATTTAATTCTTAGTTGTTCTAGAGAATCTAGATTTTCTACTGCTTTAATTGCTTCAACTGCTTCTGTCTGTAACTGCGTCAATTGGCTTTGAATCGTCTCTGTACTCATTCTAGATTAGGAACTAATTTACTAAGAAAAAAATTTTTGACTCGGAGAATAGCATGTATAAGTGTATAGGAATTCGCTGTTGAGGTCGATATTTTACTGATTATTAGGAGAGTACGCAAAAACATAAATTCTATGTTGTTTCATCTATGTTTTTGCGATTTTGCTCTTATCGAGTTCAGTTAAGTTCGATACAATTGTCGCTACAATTATTTTGATTGCCTCAGAGGATAATGCATGTTGTTAAAGCAAACAAAATCGCGGTTTATTTTTTGTAGTTTAATCGTAGTTTTATCGATTCTAACTAATGGATGTAATAATTCTCAGAAGTTGGCAGAGTCACTTCGTGCCGATCCTAGTTTAGAGTCATCTGCTAATAAATCTAAATCTAGTGAATCTAGTGCTAAATCTGGTAAACAATCTGATTTGGGTTCTCAGGATCAGACTCAAAGTAGTCAATCTGAGAGAGAAGAGATTCAGATTGATAAGTCATCACCAAATAATCGCGAAGCTAAAACTTCTCAAGAACGTGCATTTGCAGATTTACCCGAAAATTTGCCCTTTTACCCTCAAGCTAGTCTTAAAATAATTTCTCCTCAATCGACACCCAAAGAGGGTTCTAGTGAGTGGCGATCTCTCGATGAGCCTAATACTATCATTAATTATTACCGAGAAAAATGGGAGTCTTCTCAATGGCAAATTGTTCAACCTTTTCGCAACAATCAGGACAAAAGTGGGCTTGATGCAATTGTGAGGAGAGATGATTTAGATTTTAAAATAGATTTGGCGATCGCTAAACCAACAGCAGAAGATTCTCCTTTAGAAACAAGACTCAAAATCTCTTATCAAGCTGCTGATGAGAACGCAGTATTAGCTTCTGAAAAATCTCAGCAAGGTACGCCTCAAGTTTTAGAGTCAGCACAGAAAAAACCTGAAAAGACAGGAAATAGTAATAATAGTCAAGCTGCAATTACTGTCAAGGATAAGTCTAGTTCTGGGGATTTGACTAATTCCTCTGCAAATTCTCAAACAGTTCCTGAGCAATTACTCGCCTATGTTCGTGACGTAACTGCTTTAGGTATAACTGATTCTCCAGATCTTCAGAATAATAGTGAGAAGAGTCAGTTTAATCCCAATGAAACTATTACTCGCCGAGAATATGCTAGATGGCTTTTTACTGCCAACAATAAGTACTATGCTAATGTTCCTGGTAATAAAATTAGATTGGCTAGCTCTAGAAACGAGCCTGTTTTTAAGGACATTCGGGTTCAAGATTCTGACTTTGAAGAAATTCAGGGTTTAGCTGAAGCGGGAATAATCCCCTCAATTTTGACTAATGACAGTAGTAATATCTTATTTGAACCAGATGATCCCTTGACGAGGGAAGATTTAGTTACTTGGAAAGTGCCTTTAGATACTCGTCGTAGCTTACCAAAAGCTGATGCTAAGGCAATTGAAGAAGCATGGGGATTTCAGGATACTAATCAGATTAATGTTTTAGCCTTGAGAGCTTTATTTGCTGATTATCAGAATGGAGATAAATCCAACCTTAAAAGAGTTTTTGGCTATACCACTTTATTTCAACCTAAAAAAGTTGTGACTAAAGCAGAAGCGGCTGCTTCTCTATGGTACTTAGGATTTCAAGGCGATGGTATTACGGCTCAAGATACACTCAAATCTTTAAAAGATTCAGAGTAGCATTCTGTTGATGGCGACTGTTTGAATGTTATCTAACTGGTTGCTGATTAATAGTCTGAAATAGTCTTAATGAATAAAGGCCTAACGAAATAAGAGAACTGGAATATGTGAACCTCTGAGTATTTGAGCTGTAGTGCTACCTATTACAAGATTGCGAATTCGACTATGACCATAAGCTCCCATAATTAGAAAATCAATATTATGTTGAGCAATATACTCTTCCATTTTTGCTTCAGGTTCACCAGAAAGCACTTGGCAAATTGGTTTTAAGCCTGCTATCTCGGCAATTCCTTGAGCTACTTGTAACTGCTCAGTAGCTCTCTCTTTTTTCTTGTTGGCAACTGTCATAATATGTAGCTCCAACTCTTTAAAAATAGGCGATTTACTAATAAAATTCAATGCTTTTTGACAACTGATTCCGCCATCATAAGCTAATAAAACTCGATTAATAGGTTGAAATTCACGAGGAGTAACTAAACAAGGTTTGTGACTTGCTCTGACAAGCCTTTCCATATTGACGCCTAAATGCTCAGTAGCAAAGTTAGCTGTTTCTCCTCGCTTACCCAAAACAATTACATCAGTATCCGCTTCAAAGTGATGAAACAAATCGATCAAGAAACCAGTTTCATGAATGGTTTGAACTTTTTCTATGTTGTTATCGCTGAAAAAATCTTGAGCTTGATGCAAAATGTACTTGGCTCGTTGATGATTGAGTTTGGCGCGATCGCTTTCAATGTCTACCAACTTATCTAGAAGCTGTTGATAGGCATCTACACCAATACTGCCACTAAAGTCTTTGGTTTTGATTGATTTCTCTTTGCGATGATCGGTAACATATAAAACTTTAATTTCTGGATTCTCTAGTCGTTTTGCCCACCAAGCAACGTACTCATAACTCACTTGAGCATAAGCAGATCCATCAGTACACAAAAGTATTTCCATGATTGATTTAAGATAATTTGTTTTAATTAATTTGTAAGCGAGCTAGCGAGATCCGAGATAATAGCTAGTAGTTTTTAATAATTTATTTTTGGCTTCCCAGTTATTTTAAGCTTGTAATCCCTGATTTAACTGTAATTCTCTAGAAGAAATTAATGATTATTTGTGACTAAATTCTGAAGTGTTAATTTGTAAGCAAGCTTAGTTGAGATAGCTAAAGTGTTTGCTATCAAAGAGTTGATAGAGATTAAATTAATTTTGTTTTATTAATTATCACCGATATTTTTTAGCATATCGGGTTTGTCATGAATAGCAAGTCTATCGATTAACTTGGCACTAGCTTGGTTGAGTCCAATCAGATTAACTTCAACCCCATTTCGGCGAAAATTCAAGACTACTTTATCAATAGCTGCGATCGCTGATTGATCCCATAAATGAGCATTACTAAGATCAATTCTGACTAAATCGATACCTTCTCTAAAGTTAAATGCTTTAAGAAAATGGTTGACAGAAACAAAGAAAATTTGACCAGCAACACTGTAAATTCTTTCTTCTCCATCAGGACTAAGAACTGTATCAACAAATACTAGATCAGCTAATTTACGAGAGAACAAGATTGCATTTAAAGAGATGCCGATAATTACGCCTAATGCCAGATTATTAGTTAGGATCGTAATCACAACCGTAGTTAACATCACCGCAGTTTCGCTACGAGGAACTCTTTTTAGTTGTTTTAGAGATGACCAATTAAAAGTACCGATTGAAACCATAATCATGACTGCTACTAATGCCGCCATGGGAATAGTTGCTACCCATTTATTGAGAACTAAGAGAAAAAAGAGGAGTAAAACACCTGCACTTAAAGTAGATAAACGAGTTCTTCCGCCTGATTTAACATTAATAACTGATTGCCCAATCATTGCTGAGCCAGCCATACCGCCAAATAATCCAGAAACAAAGTTGCCAATTCCTAATGCCTTGACTTCTTGATTTTTATCACTAGAAGTATTCGTTAAGTCATCTACGACATTAGCTGTGAGAAAACATTGTAAAACTCCAACCACAGATAAGGCGAAAGCAGTAGGAAAAATAATATTTAAAGTTTCTAAGCTAACAGGTACTTGAGGTAGAGCAAAAATGGGCAATGTACTAGGTAGTTCTCCCATATCTCCTACTGTGGGCACCTTGATTCCTAGCGTTTGAGAAATAATTGTAATTACGACAATAGCTACTAATGGTGAGGGTAAAATAGTAGTAACTAAAGGTAGTAAATAAATGATGGCTAAACCAGCTGCTACCATTGCGTAGACATGCCAAGGCACTACATCACTTGGTAAATCTAATAACTGAGGTAATTGAGCCTTAAAAATGAGAATACCCAAAGCATTGGCAAACCCGATTGTGATTGCTCTAGAAATAAACTTTGCTTGATTCCCTATTTTGATTAGATTCCAGCCGATTTGCAAAATTCCTGCGAGAATTGTTGCTGCTAATAGATATTGCAAACCATGACTTTTAACCAAGCTTGTCATTAGCAAGGCTGTTCCTCCAGTGGCAGCTGTGATCATCGCAGGGCGACCGCCTAAAAAGGAAGTAATTACAGCAATGATAAAAGAAGCATATAGACCCACTTTGGGATCTACTCCAGCGATAATGGAAAAGGCGATCGCCTCTGGGATCAAAGCTAAGCCGACGACTGCCCCAGCTAGAATGTCTGCTTTAATGTTACTAAACCAGTTTTCTGGCTTGAATACTTGCTGCAATTATTTTCCCTCCTTATTCGTGTAATTTTATTGCTAAGACTTGATTTTTTTGAGAACCTCGTTTTAATTATTGCCTACTTCATGAAACTTTACTATAGTTGAGAATAATTCAATATTGATAGTCAATATATTTTTTAAATTTAGGCAATTTAGTTGTAATTAATAGAGATAATTACAAAAAGTACGATGTTATTCAATAGTGTTGATTCAAAAAATAATCATTTCTGACTATACTTTTTGTGAAATATATAGGGTAATTAATAAATAAATTTGTGCAATCTCAACACAAATATTAAGCTGTCAAAATATTCTCAGCAATAAAACAATGCTTTTCTAAATCTAATATATTAATGATTTTGGAGATACGAGATAACGGAAATTACAAGCAATTACAAAGATTACAGAAACGTAATTGCAATCAATAAGTATTGCCAGCATTACTTAAGAAAATTATTTTGGAACCCCTTATAGCCTTTGATTGTGAGGAACTAAAAACTATTAGATTTTAGTCGTAAATTCACTTAAGGCAAAAATTCTCAACCATGCAAAGTTTTCACTTAGTCGAAGATTATATTTATTCTCGATACCATAACAACAACTACTCTGAATAGTCTAAGGGCATTAATTTTGTAGCTTCTTCTGCTGCCAGGGGTCGACTAAACCAAAAGCCCTGCATTTGTTCACACTCTTGGCTTTTTAAAAGTTCAATCTGTTGTTGTGTTTCTACTCCTTCGGCTACAACCCTAATATCCATTCCTTTCCCTAAAGCTACCATTGCTGAAATGATTGCTAAATCTTGAGGTTTGTTTTCTAGCTGTTGAACAAAATCTCGATTTATTTTGAGTGTATCGAAAGGAATTCGTTTGAGTTGTTTCCAAGAAGAATGACAAGTTGAAAACTCACTGATAGAAATATGAACTCCCACATCTTTAAGCTGAGACAAAATGGGATAGGAGTAATCGGGGTTTTCTAAAACTGTATTTGCAGAAATTTCTAGTTCAAGTAAATGGGGTTCTAGTTCTGTTTCTTGCAAAATTTTACTCACCATCAAAGGAATATCAGGCTGTTGAAACTGAAGTGGAGAAAGATTTACCGATACTCTCAATTGAGGAAATCCTTGGGAAAGCCATAATTTATTTTGTTGACAGGCTGTTTTTAAAACCCAATGACCGATTTGGACGATTAACCCGGTTTGTTCAGCTAAATCAATAAAGCTACTAGGAGAAACTATTCCTAGCTCTGGATGTTTCCATCGCAGTAGTGCTTCTATGCCCTGAATACTTCCGTCATTAATATTAACTTGTGGTTGGTAGTAAAGTACGAATTCATCTCTCTCTAAAGCATTATGGAGAAAACTTTCCAATCTTAATAAGACTGAATTTTGAGAATTCATTGCTAGATTATAGAACTGGTAGCCATGGTTATCTAGTTCGGAGTCTCTTGATAATGCCGTAGTCGAATTTTCCATTAGAGCAACAGGATCTTCCCCATCTTGTGGGTAGACCGCTATGCCAATATTGCTCATGATGCTTAATTGTTGTTCGCCAATTTTGAAGGGTTGTTGCAAAGAATCTAATATTCGTTGGCTGATTTTTGCAACTTCTTGGATAGTACTGGCTTCTTGCATCAGAATGAAAAATTTGTCTTCTTCACTATAAGCAACCGTGTCTCCAAAACGCAGGCAAGCATTGAGCCTTTCAGCAAAGCTTGATAATAAGATAATATTTCTTTCTTTACTGAGGATATTTTTGATACTTGAAAAGTTATTAATATCAATAGCAAGTACTGCTAATAATTTTTGATTCCGATTAGCATTAGCGATCGCTAACTTGGTTTGTTGTTTAAAAACATTGATTCTAGGGAGATTGCTAATTAGATCTTTATTTAAAAATAATGAATTTTCATTCTGTCTAGTAAAAATCAAACAAAACTGTTGACCATCATGAGAATCAAGTAGCTTTATTTCTGCATTAATATCAGATAATCTACCATCTAAAGTTTTAATAGTTAAAGACCCAAAATAGTCTTTTTGGTCTATTAATATATTTTGAAAAATACTTTTAACTTGTTCTTCATCAAAAACAATTTTAAAAAAAGATTGATTAACTATTTCTCTCTTAGTTAACTCTAAATTTTGGCAAGCTATATTGTTGGCTTTGATAATTAGTTTGGATTGACAGTTGACAATAATAATTCCAAAAAAATTATTATCAAATATAGCATTGTATTGCTTGTTCTGGTCTTCTAAAGAACTGTCAGCTTTAACATAATTAGTTATGTCATCAATATATGTTCTGACTAAATTATATTCTTCAAGATAATGTATTTGTTGTTGATAAGAACGACCATCAACATCAATTTTTCTATTTACAAACTTATTATTTGCATTGCAAATAGCTAGCAAATTACCAATTAAAGGATGACTACTCTGATTTTGACTAATATTTTTGAGAATATTATTAGCTTTAGAATTAGTGTAGATAAGATTGCCTTGTAAATCTAATTCGATAATTGCTTGCGAGCTTAATTCAGCAACAGAAGATAACTTGAGAACATCGTTACTGTTGATTTCATCAAAACTACTAAATGGCGTTACAACTGTTTCTTTGCTGAATAGAGTTTTATTATTGTTAGCTTGTGATCTTGATTCTTGTCTATCTTCTTGAGAGTTATGATGACTAATAACTGAATCAGATGAGTTAGAAACTAAGTTATAATTTGCTTTTATGTCAGCACTGAATTTGATCGTATCTCCATCTTTTAATTCATGAACTAAGCACTTTTTATTATTAATAAATATGCCATTTCTACTTCTATTTCCTTCTAGATCTCCATCTAATATCCAATAAGAATATTGATTGGTTTTTGTGTCAGTTCTGCGTAGTAAAGTTGCGTGATGACGAGATACTTTATGTGCAGCTATAATAATGTCATTGCTAGAGTGACGACCTAAAGAATAACTAGCTTCTTCAAGGATGACTTTCTTGCTAAAGCTAGGTTCTTCGATAGTGAGTATATGACGGTTATTTTGAGGCTGGTTCATTATACTTATGACATAATTTATTACTATAAATACAAAAAGAAAATAATTAAAAAATTTAAGCTAATTTAATTAAGTATTTTGTTTTAAAGCATAAAAAAATTGTTTTAACTATTATTATTACTGACTATCTATATTTTAGAAAATGATAATTATTTCTAAATTTTTCTTAAATCAACAAAGCTAAGTATAAACTAATGATTTTATTGATTGGAATGGATTCTTAGACTTATAGTTCCCAAAATACAGATAAAAATTATCAAAGATAGATTTCAAAAACTACCAAAATATAAAATCCCATATTTTTTGTTTTTCTGATCAATGGGTTGTGGTTCCAAATATCTCATCATAGTGAATTGGTTTTGATATCTAGTTCAATTTGCGGAGGTTAATAGCTTAATGATTTGATAATTTGCTTTTGGAAAAGAATAATGATTTAATTCTGTAGGTTTTACCCAACGAAATTCGGAGCATTCGATCGCCTGAGGGCTACCGCTAATGTGCTGACAGTAGTGAAAAAAAATAGTGACTATGAATTTGGGATAGTTATGTTCAATCACTTCTAGTTGTTTACCAACTTTAACCAGGATTCCCAATTCTTCTGTAATTTCTCTTTGAATACATTCTTCAACCGTCTCATTTGGCTCAATCTTGCCACCAGGAAATTCCCATAAACCAGCCATTTCACCGCTATTGAGTCGACGATCAATCAAAATTTCTCCTTGTTGATTGAAAATAATGCCAACTCCAATTTTTTTGTGATCCTTATTCTGGAGAGAATTCATAATGAGAAATGATGATTGCTGTAGTTATTTACTAGAGATCATTAAATGAAAAATAAGCTAATCTCAGTTTATAGGCTCTGGATTATATTTTTTCTTGGTTCAAATGTATTGATGTTTTTGAGCTGTTCATAAAGTTCTCGCTCTTGATCACTAATGTTCTTAGGCGTGACTATTTGTATTTCTACTAATTGGTCTCCGCGATCGCCAGCTTTATTGGGATAACCTTTATTTGCCAAACGTAATCTTTGACCAGATCTGACTCCTGGAGGAAGAGCCATTTTGACGAGACCATCTATGGTCGGGATTTCGATCGCGCCGCCTAAGATAGCTTCAATTGGCGAAATTGGAACTTTACAAAAAACATCACTTCCTTGAATTTCAAAGAAAGGATGAATTGCTACTGTAATTTTGAGATATAAGTCTCCACCTTCTAGACCTTGACCTTTTAAGCGAATTTTTTGACCATTGAACATAGCCGCAGGCATATCTACTTCCAGAGAACGACCATCCTCTAAGCGAATACGCTCTCGACCACCATGATAGGCTTTACTCAAAGGCAAGGTTAATTTTGCTTCAATGTCTCTTCCAATTGGTCTGGAAACTACTCTTTCTCTACGAAATGTACCAGGACGATAGTCATCGCTTCTTACTCTGTTACGACGATTTCTGTCTGTTGTTTTCGTTGGATCTTTGGCTGGCTCATTGCGAACGAAATTATCAAAAGGATTACTAGCGTATCTAGTTTTTTTATTGGAATTTCCTTTTTTATCCCAACCCTTATTTAATTGGTCATACTGTAATCTTTTCGCTGAATCGGAAAGAACTTCGTAAGCCTCATTGATATCTTTGAATTGCTCTTCGGCCATCTTGTTGCCGGGATTACGATCAGGATGGTACTTTCTAGCAAGAGATCGATACGCTCTTTTGAGATCCTCACCAGAAGACTTTGTCGTTACACCTAGAATTTCGTAGTAATTCCGTAAGTTTTGCATCCTTATCGTTATCAAGTATCGCTTATTTTAGAGAGAACACAAGTTCAGCTGAGTATAAACTAAATTCAGTGTCATAATTATTGCTTGAACATTAACACACTGCTTTTTGCCTGTTGGCTAAATTGATTCTGTTTAGTGTTTAGAACCATTCATCATCTTCATCGTCCCAATCATTTTGATAGGGGATACTCCGAGAGCGATCGCTGTAGTAGCGTCGATTCGAACTATCATTAGGATTCCCATATGGTGGTTGATCTTGATCTCGTCTTGAAGCATTAGGCATGTTGCCTGAATATCCACTTACATTGCGACGACGAACCTCACCATAATTATTGGGAGATCTCCCTAAATCACCGTTGCTGCTCGAATTAAGATTATCTCTACCATAGCCATCGTTATCTTGATAGCGATCGCGATCATTTCTAATATTAGAGCGCGAATCGAAACCATTTTGATAATTATCTCGGCTATCTCTCCTCGATCCAGATCCATAATCACGCTGATAATTATCTTGATAACTACCATTACCTGAAGCCGGGCTACGATACTGTTGTCTACCTAAATTACGATCTTGTTGACCATAGTAGTTATTGTCATAATTGTAAGAGTCGCCACCATAATTTTGCTGACGTGGATTGTAGCTATAATCTTCATCGAAGGTGAGCTGATCATCATCTCCCAAGAAAGTTTTGCGAATTGCTCCAAAGAAATCATCATCTTCTTCGTCATCATATTGCAACCTCACTTCTCGATTCATCTCATAAAGAGCATCTTGCAAATCAGCTTGAGCTCGATCTAAAACTCTTTCATCATTTTTTTGCAAGCTATCAAGAATTTCTTCACAGGCAGCATCAATACGGCGTCGATAATAGTTAGCAAATTGACTACCAAAATCTAACGTTACCTCTTTTAACCTTCTCTGAGCTTGGTCCGTTAAGGCTTTAGCCGAGTTACGCTTTTCAACTCTTTCTCTACGCTCACGGTCTTGATCGGCAAATTGTTCGGCATCTTTAATCATCTCACTGATTTCCGACTCACTCAAAGTAGAAGCGCCTTGAACTGTTATCCCTTGCTCTCTACCCGTAGTTTTATCTCTAGCTGTAACCTGTAAAATTCCGTTGGCATCGATATCAAAAGAAACCTGAATTTGGGGAATTCCTCTCGGTGCAGGCGGAATTCCTGTCAGTTTAAATCTTCCCAAAGATTTATTACCAGAAGACATTTCTCTTTCTCCTTGAAGAGCATGTACTTCTACTATGGTTTGATTATTTTCACCTGTGGAAAAAGTATCAGAACGACGAACCGGAATTGTGGTGTTGCGAGGAATTAACTTTTTGGTAACTCCACCAATAGTTTCTAAGCCCAAAGAGAGAGGGGTAACATCAAGTAATAAAATATCTTTGATTTCATTGGTTAAGATTCCTGCCTGAACCGCAGCACCAATTGCTACGACTTCATCTGGGTTAACGTTTTGGTTAGGTTCAATGTCAATATAATTACGTACTAAATCCTGCACCATCGGAATTCGAGTAGAACCACCAACCAAAATAACTTCATCCACTTCCATCGGACTAATCCGAGCATCAGAAATAGCTCGTTTTAGAGGACGACGTAAACGAGAAACCAGGTCTCCACAAAGCTCAACAAATTTGGCTCTATCTAACTTAGTTTCAATATGTTTGGGACCATCTGCCGTTGCGGTAATAAAGGGTAAATTAATCTCGGTAACCGCAACGCCTGATAATTCTATTTTTGCCTTTTCTGCGGCTTCGGTCAGACGTTGTAGGGACTGACGATCTTTTCTTAAGTCAACTTCTTCTTTTGCCAAAAAGTCTTCTGCTAACCAGTCAACGATTCTTTTATCAAAGTCATTACCACCTAATTGAGTATCTCCGCTGGTAGCTCTAACTTCAAAAACTCCATCACCTATATCAAGGATAGAAACATCAAAAGTTCCACCACCAAGGTCAAAAACCATGACCGTTTGAGGTTTACGACGCTCTAAACCATATGCAAGAGCAGCAGACGTAGGTTCATTAATAATCCTTTTGACATCTAACCCAGCTATTCTGCCTGCATCGCGAGTGGCTTGACGTTGCGAATCATTAAAATATGCGGGGACGGTAATAACTGCACCCGTAATCACTTCACCTAAATAACGTTCTGCTTCCTCCACTAATTTCCGGAGAATCATGGCTGAAACTTCTTCAGGTGCGAAATCTTTTTTGAGACGAGGACAACGAATTTTGATATTACCTACTTCATCACGTCTAATGGTGTAGGGAACTGTTTTCGAATCTGCCTGTAATTCACTATACTTACGGCCCATAAATCTTTTGATGCCGTAAAATGTGTTTTGAGGATTGAGCACTGCTTGTCTACGTGCTAGTTGCCCGACCACCAATTCTTCATCTTTGCTAAAACCCACTACTGAAGGAGTTGTTCTCATTCCTTCTGCGTTAGCGATGACGACAGGTTTCCCACCTTCCATAACTGCCACTACAGAATTGGTTGTCCCTAAGTCTATCCCTACTACTTTTCCCATGGGCTATTTAGTCTCCTAATACGTTTCCTCTCTAAAATTTTCTCAATACCCGCTACCTTTTCTCTATATATCATAGGTTAACTTATAGAGCATTGTTTTACTCTTAAAGATGAGATCTTGATTTATTTAACTTTCCACAGTGGAGAAGCCTTTCAATTTATCGTTGGGAGGCTGTTAATTAGTTAAGGAATTACCTAAACCTTGAAACATGAGCCAAGATAAAAAGAAATTAGCAATAAATATTGCTAGCAAAGCAGTTACAACAGCCGTTGTAGTAGACTGACCAACTCCTTTTGCACCACCTTTGGTGGTCAAACCCCAACTGCAACCAATAATTGCAACTAAACTGCCAAAAACTACTGACTTGAATAGAGCAGTAAGAATATCCCACACTTGCATGAAGTTGCGAATAGAATCAAAGAAAACTGAAGAGGGAATATCATAAAGACCATTGGCAATAATCAGACCGCCCAGAATTCCTACTATCAGAGAAAGCAAAGTTAAGACTGGTAGCATCAAGCAGCAGGCAAGAACTCGTGGTAAAACCAGATAATCAATTGGATCGGTTTTGAGAATGTAGAGAGCATCGATTTGTTCGGTCACTCTCATGGTGCCAATTTCTGCGGCAAATGCGGAG
>CALKUU010000105.1 GCA_937996665.1 uncultured Xenococcaceae cyanobacterium
AATATTATGGTCTTTCTCTATCCTCAAACTAGGCATTCCCTTATTCCTCAGCACCAGTCCGAGAAAGAAAACTTAGCTTGGGCAACAGAAAAGCAAGCCTTTCGCCAAGAGCTATTTAGCTTGCTCGCTCAAAAAACTGAGTTAGTGACTAAAGATTTTACTGAATCTAAAGATTCTGAAAAGATTTATCGCCATGTACGTCGTGAATTGGATTCTATGCCAGAATTACAGGCACTACATGAACGCCGCAGAGAGTTGCAAGATCGTCTTTGGTCACTAGTTGCCAATGATGTTGCGCGCGACGCGATCGCCTCACCCAAATATATGAATCAACTCTTCAGGTCAAAAATAGAGGAAAATTAGAACTAAATCCCGAATTCAACTATCCGCCTCATCAATTAAAAGTTGATATTCATCGTATACTGAAAGGCTATTGCAATGAATCGGATCTTCAGGCAGGCGCAATTTACAATTATGGAACTTTTTTGTAAGTAATATCTTTTAGAACATTATTCATAATTCTTCTAAAAAATGTCTTCTAAATTTATAGTGATTGCCAACCCAGAAAATCGCCGCGTCAGCTTTCTCCAACAAGCACTAGAGCATTTTAATCTTCCTCCTGCTAAAGTGATCACCTATGCAGATCTAATTGCTGGAAAAGAAAAACTTGATCGCTTTAATTCTCCAGACTATATTCTTCGCTTTGATTCCCCTGAAAAAAACTTTGGGACAGAGAAAGCAGTATTAGAGATGGGTGCGGATGTTGCTGGCAGTCATCGCAGAATTAGTAAAAAAAAATTAGTCAATTTAGAGTTTGATAAAGGGCTTATTCGCTATCCTCGTCAGTGGTATTTAGGGTGGCAATATTTATTGCAGCAGTGGGAGAAACAAATACAGTGTCGGGTAATGAATTCACCTGTGGATATCATTACCATGTTTGATAAACCTGCATCTCACAAGTTATTTATTGAGAATAATATTCCTGTAGCGCGATCGCTGGGAAAGATAAATTCTTACGATGAATTAAAAGAAGCTATGTCTGTACAGAAATGCGATCGCGTTTTTGTCAAACTAGCTAATGGATCTTCCGCTTCTGGCGTGATGGCATATCAATTACACCCTAGAGGAGAATCTGCGATTACCACGGTAGAGAGAGTTAGGGAAAATGGGGAAACTCTGTTGTATAACTCTCGTCGTATCCGTCACTATACAAAGTCAGCAGAAATCGCCGATATTATTAACATTCTTTGTGCCGAATCAGTACAAGTAGAAGAATGGCTACCTAAAGCGAGAATCAATAATCGTCCTTTCGATCTCAGGGTGGTGGTTATAGGAGGAGAAGCCCAACACCTCGTAATGCGGATCGGCAAAAGTCCGATGACTAATTTACATCTAGGGAGCGATCGCGATAATTTTGATACTTTTATTTGCTTAGTAGACGAGTCTAATTGGCTAAAAATGAAACAGACTTGCGAAGTCGCAGCAGCGGTTTTTCCCAACAGTTTATACTGTGGAATCGACTTACTGGTTTATCCCGACTTAAAACGCCACAGTATCATCGAAATCAATGCTTTTGGGGATTTAATACCTGGTACAACTTATCAAGGAATGGATACTTATACTAGTGAAGTAAAAGTTGTTATGGCAAATTAAAAAATAGTAAGATAAAAAAGTAGGATAAAAAAGATTCGCAACTTATATGACCGCTAAAATTTCTATTACCTTAGATGATGAGGTCTTAGCTTTTGTGGATGCTCAAGGCAAAAATCGCAGTAAAATCATCAATAGTTTCCTAGCTAAAGCCAAAAAAAGAAAATTAGAAGCTGATCTTAAAGCAGCGTATATAGATCAAAATAATGATCCTGAATTTTGGGCTGAATTTGAATTGTGGGATAGTACGATAGGCGATGGAATCGATGAGGAAGCCTAACTATCGTCGTTTAGAAATTTGGTGGGTGCAGTTAGATCCAGCCAGAGGAAATGAAGAGAAGAAGACTAGACCTTGTTTAGTTTTGCAAAATGATACTGGCAATCAATATAGCGACATAACAATGATCGTTCCTTTTCTAGAACCTAAATCTTATCCGTTTGTTGTTGTAGTTCAACCTTCATCACAAAACGGTTTAGATCGTCCTAGGGGATTAAACTTAAGTCAGATGCGAGTCGTCCATTACAGTCGGCTTGTTTCTAAACTAGGTACTTTAGAAACAAGTTATCTTCCTCAAATTGAAACAGCTATAGCTATTGAACTAAATTTATTTGGTAAGTAATATTCATGTTGAACATGAATCAAATAGTTGGTAAATACGACATTTTATTTATCACTCTAGATACACTTCGTTATGATGTCGCCCAACAATTATTTGAACAGGGAAGAACTCCTAATCTAGCGAAAATATTGCCTGCAAAGGGATGGGAAAAGCGACATACTCCAGGAAGTTTTACCTATGCTGCCCATCATGCTTTTTTTTCTGGCTTTTTACCTACTCCCATAACTCCAGGAATTCATCCCCGTTTGTTTGCCGTAAAATTTGAGGGAAGCAGCACGACGACAGAAAATACTTATGTTTTTAATAGCGATAATATTGTTAGTGGCTTAGCAGATATTGGCTATAAGACTGTTTGTATTGGTGGTGTTGGTTTCTTTAATAAGCTAACTCCTTTGAGTATGGTTTTTCCTAATCTATTTCAAGAAAGTTATTGGGGTCGGGAGTTAGGAGTAACAGACATTAATTCTACGAGAAATCAATTTAATTTAGCTCAAGAAATTTTAGAAAATCCCTCTCAAGATAAACGACTATTTTTATTTATCAATATCTCAGCTTTTCATCAACCAAATTACTTTTATTTAGACAAGAATAAGCCAGATAAACAGGATACTATAGAGTCTCACGGTGCAGCCCTAGAATATGTAGACAGTCAGCTAGATAAACTCTGGAATGCTCTAAAAAAAAGAAACAATCCCACTTTTTGCATTTTATGTTCGGATCATGGTACGGCTTATGGGGAGAGTGGTTATACTGGTCATCGGGTAAGCGATGAACGTGTTTGGACTGTTCCTTATTTTGAAGGAATGATTTAGGAGAAGTGAATTATGAATTTTTTATTATTCTGAAACCGAACAGTATCTTTCTTCTTCTTCATCATATTCATCTTCTTTCTGTTCAGTAGAAATTAATTGCAGATCTAACATTGATAGCGATTCCACCGCATTTGCAGATAAATAGTTTGCCGAAACATCTAAAATATCCAGATTATTAATCGCCGAAGATTTTAATAATACCGTTGCTCCTTCGTCGGTTAAAGTTCCCATTGAAAGATCGAGAATTTTAATTTTTTCTAATATTGATGACTTGACGAGGCGTTTCGCGATCGCATCACTATATTCGCCATTTCTCAAACCTAAATAAATTAGCTTCTCCGAAACATTCCCAGCCATAATCCACTCTAGATCCAGAACACCAGAATCTCCGCCATATTCATCTGTACCTAACCATAATTCGAGATGTTGTAAATTAGGTAACTGCAACTTACTAATATCGGCGATCGCATCTTTGGGCAAACCACCAGCTTCGATAATTAATGCTTGTAGATTATTATGTTCTACAGGACTAAATTTAAGGCAATAACCACCACGTACTTGCAATACTTCTAAGTTTGGATATGCTGCTAAAACTGGACTAATATCTGACTGCATGATCCAAGATATTTCTGATTCATCTTGGGCAATATCGCCAATAAAAATTGCTTTAAGATTAGTTAATTTATCTTTTGCCTTGACTAAATAATTAACAACAAACTTCGACTGAGGCGATTCAAACGTATCGGTTAGCATCCCAAAAGTTAATGCTTCTACCTTATCAATATTCTCATCTTCTAATAACTGCTCTAACTGAGGTTCGATCGCTTTCTCTGTGCCCCAACTATACCTAAAGGCAAAAGCCTTGCCAACAGGATCGACAATACCAGTTTCAGGGTCGAATTCTAGCAACTTCCTACCTGCAAAAGTACTAGGACGGCGGTAATTACTATACGCAGCAGGCTCGAAACGTTCGACAAGGTTCCAGTTATTGGGAAGATTAAGCTCAACCATAGTAGTCTAGACTGAAAAATAAAATTGTGCGACTAGATTATATCGCAGCGTAAAATATGAAATAAAAGACTATACTTTGTACTTCTGACACTATTCATAAACAGAACTATAACGGGAACTACCACAAATATCATCTCTGGCTCTATCTTGGGGATCAAAAATTAGATTCAAACTTTTTTTTGATAATGAGTTAACCATTTCACTAGATAAAATATTCATTGAAATATCAATAGTATGAAGTTGTTTAAATTTAGAATTCTCTAATAAGATTTTTGCTCCTCTATCTGTAAGGCTTCCTCTAGATAAATTTAAGATTCTTAAACGATCTAATACTGGAGAATTTTGTAAAAAATCTACTACATCATCAGCACCTTCACAACCACAGATCCCCAAATACTTTAAACTAGGAAAGCAATTTTTATTTAACAATGGAATAAGAGGAGAAGTATTATATTTACTTTCCTCACCACGTTCTTTTTGCCAGAAATATTCGCGATCACATCCAATCCATAACTCTAAATATTCTAGTTGCGGTAAGTCGAGATTTAAAATTTGCTCCCAGCTCTCACTATCTAAAATTCTCGCTTCAATAATTAGAGTTTTTAAATTATTATGTTGGATTCTACTAAACTCTAAGCCATTGTTACCAAGAAGATGTAAAACTTCTAATTTGGGATAAGCTTCTAACAGATAACTAACTTCATCCATCCAAATCTTATATCTCTTATATTCCCATCTTTTTTCTCCACGATCGTCAGTCTCATCAGCAAAATATAATGCCTTCAAGTTAACTAATTGATCGTGCGCATCTAATAGAAGATCTATACATTCTTTATATGACATCGAATCAGGAGTCCAAGAGCCATATCCGTACCACATAGGAAAATGTAGAGCTTCAATTTTACTTCCTTGTGGTTCTATTTTTTTTAGTTCTGAAACAATACTATTGAATTTCTCTAAGTCAATACGATAAGCAGTATTTACAGAATCTTCCAAATAAGTGTCTAGCTCGAAATCTTTAAGATTCCAGTTGTCAAATAAAGTAAAAAGCGATCGCGGATCGTAATCTAATAAGGCTTGCTCGGCTTTAGCTGTTTTTTGTTGTCGTAAAAGCTTAACTGCATGTTGTCTGATTTCCTGGGAATGGTCAGATAAAGCTGCAATTACTAAATTTAGTCCTTCCTCTTGATATGCGATTGCATCACTTAAAGCACCTTTAACTATCTCAGGATTATCGCTCTCTAATCTTTGCTTTATTCCTGCTATGCCCTCCAAATCCAAACAATCTTCTACAGGTGTAGGATTATTAACGCCCAATACAGCATCATATTCTGTGGGTTTTCTTCTATCATCATTCATCTTTTGCTCTTAACTCCACCAAATTATTCCCCTACAAGTTCGTAACGATGTTCACCTATCTCGTCATCGTAATAACAACCTTTGTCTAGAACCGTATATCTAATATCTGCACCGTCTAGATTAGCCTCATTTAATTTTGCTCCCTCAAAGACTAAATAAGAAAGATTGCAATCTTGGAAATTAACTCTTGTCAAATTAGCTTTGGTGAAATTTGTGCAATCAAGTACTGCCTCATGAAAATTAGCATTACTCAAGTTAGCTTTTTCAAAATTAGTATCTACATATTTAGCATTATTTAAATTAACTCTTTGTAAATTGCTATTAAAAAAATTAGTACTTGTTAGGTCGGCTTCGTGCAAATTAGCATCTGTCAAAACTGTATCTTCTAAATCTGTATTATAGTCAATCCAATTAGTTTCCATAGGATTGAATAATCGAGTCAAGAGTTGTCTCTGGGGGAGCATAAATTCTTCTTTTCTTGATAGTGGCAAAATCTTGCTCAATAAGATTAAAGTCAGGAGAATAAGGGGGAAGAA
>CALKUU010000106.1 GCA_937996665.1 uncultured Xenococcaceae cyanobacterium
TTACTGAAAAATCCTACCATCAGGGATAATTGATGGTTCCCGTTCTTAGGATTATAAGAACTAAGCCTGTGAATGAGCAGAAGGTAAATATCCAGTCTGGACAGCAGTTCGACTCTGCTCGGCTCCACTTTTTAACTCTAGTTCTAGAGCTTTACAATTTTGTTTTAACTGGCAGTATCTCTTGGGTACTGTATTTTTTTTTGATTTTTGACGGTTTTTAGATGCTGCCATCTTCTTTTAACGGTGGGTAAGGCTTGCCTTGTTTACGACAAGAAGCAGCAATAACAGGGTAACCCCATTCAAAAATAACCTTTTCAAAAGCTTGTGGATCTAAACTAGCCTGCTCATACATACCAGCAGCAAGCCTTTGTCTTTGAGCCTCGAAAAGAATTACTGCCGCTGCAACAGAAACATTTAGCGACTCGA
Organism: uncultured Xenococcaceae cyanobacterium; assembly: GCA_937996665.1. Taxonomy (GTDB): domain Bacteria; phylum Cyanobacteriota; class Cyanobacteriia; order Cyanobacteriales; family Xenococcaceae; genus Hyella. Next base: position 427 of record CALKUU010000106.1, read on the forward strand.
CCATTCCCATCATCGGAACAATAATATGTCCATCTACTAAGTCTGAGGCTAGCTCACTAACACCTTTTTTCTCAGAACCCATCAAAATTGCGGTGGGTTGAGTGTAGTCAAGATCGCGGTAATCTACTGCGCGATCGCTTAAATGGGCAGCATAGACCTTAATTTTTTTTTGTTTAAGCTTGGCGATCGCCGTTCCCAGATCTGGATGAGTATGCAGATGAACCCATTTCTCGCTACCCTTTGCCACTGTCGAATAGGCAGGCATATCGCTATTGTTATTTACAGCATGTACCTCAAAAATTCCTACTGCATCACAGGTACGAATTATTGCCGAGAAATTATGCGGCTTATGAACATCTTCGGTAACTACGGTTAGATCCGTTTGTCTTTTGCTCAAAACTTGCTTTAACCGTTCATACCTTCTTGGGATCATTGCAGTTTAATGTAGTTGAATTAAATCAAAACCAATATATCTCTTTATGTGACCAGAGTTGGGAGTTAAGAATTCGAAGTTTGGGATTAGAAAATTCGGTCTTTAAGTTCAACTTGAAATTTAAAATGGGATGCGATCTCCTATGAGTAAAGCTCACAGATGGGTTAAATTGTCGTTATATCTTTATGACAGCAAAATCTATGCCTGTTATTCTCATCTTTGTTCTTTTATTAATCGGCAACTTAATTCTCTCTAATCTTTTTGTCTATATACCGCTAAATTTAGTATCTAATTTGAGTTCTGTTGGTTTCTGGGCGATCGGGATTTTTGCCTTATTTTTCTTGGCTTGGTGTATTGGCGAAGATTGAATAAACAAGAAAAAAATAGATCTACATAAAGCCTTAACTAGAATATGTTAAGTTTTGTTGTAGGATTAGTTAACGAACTATAAAAATACTTGCATTTTTTAATTTATTTAACATAGAGAGGATTTATTAATGCCATACACAACAGAAGAAGGCGGAAGACTAAATAATTTTGCTAGCGAACCAGAAATGTACAGAGCCGAGCCTCCTAACGATTCTGACAAAAAAGGATTTCTTGTTTTAGGCGTTTTGGGTGCTGCTTTGATCAGTGGTGTTATCGCTGTTGCTGTTTTCGCTTCTAGTGCTGCTTAATTCTGGATTTTAATCAATAGGTTTTAATTACTAGTCTTTTTAGATAGACAGTTTTATTGACCACTTGTTTTTACGCTTCATTGCGCGAGACGAGTGGTTTTTGCCTTTTTATTGATTACAACATAGCGGTGTATGCAATAAATAGTTACCATGATCCAAATTCGGTTGATACTGAAGATTTTGACGACTTAGGTTTCATAGCTAGGTTAATCAACATCTATGCGAAAATTAGTTTGATTATTAAATCAACTAAAATTTATTATTTTTGATCACATGCCTCTTATTAAAGTTCAATCTTCGGTTGCTACCCCCGATAAAACCCAAGTAGAAAACCTTTTGAGTAGTTTATCCACAAAGCTAGCAAAGCATCTTGGCAAACCAGAATCTTATGTCATGACGGCTTTTGAAGCTGATGTGCCGATGACATTTGGCGGAACGACTGACCCTGTTTGCTTTGTGGAAATTAAAAGTATTGGCACAATGCAGCCAGAACAAACTAAGGCGATGAGTGCTGATTTTTGTGAGCAAATAGAATCAGAATTAGGTGTAGCCAAGAATCGGATTTATCTGGAATTTGCTGATGCCGAGAGACATCTTTGGGGCTGGAACGGAGGAACTTTTTAATCGGTTTAGATATTGTCAGGTCAATATCGCTCGATTCGTTTGGTAAAGATCATCGAGCGATCGCTGATATTAGATTTAAATTCCGTAAATATTATCTATCTGGATTACCATAAAGTAAGAAAAATAATCATACTTTTGGGTAAGGATAGTGGCAGCCAAAATTACTATCAATATTGAAGACCGCGCTTTCGACTTTTTGTCAAAGGTTACAGACAATCGTAGTGCATATATAAATAATCTACTCTTAGAAAAAGAGCGAGAAAAGCTCGAAGCTGAATTAAGAAAAGGGTACCGAGAGCAGAATCAAGACCCAGAATTCCAAGCAGCTATTAAAGATTGGAATGTTACAGCGAGGGATGGTTTCAAAATTAGTATATTACCTAAGTAGCTTCTCTATGCGAGTAGTTTAGTTGAGTTATTTGATTAAGTAAATCTACTTGCGAATTGCAATTATTACTTAGTGGATCAGGTATAAATACTATTGAATAGTAATTTTGGTTCTGGATAAATTTATTATGTGCTTTTATTCAGTAAGTAATTATGTCAATAGCTCTCAATGGCTTTAGAATTAATCTTTCTGCACCTACTTTTAGAGCTTATGTCTGGTCTATGCCCGACAACAAAAAATTAAAGGAATTAAGAAAGAAGCATCAGGATCATTGGTTCTTTTACTGGAAAAAAGGAAAATTATATGGATTTACTAAAAAGCTATTACCGAAAGAGTATCTTCCTTCCATAAAAATTAGCGAGTTAGAATGTCGTGAGCATTTAAATTTGATCAACAATAGAGTCATCGATATTCTTCCAGAAGTATTTCCAGATTATTCGTTTTTTCGACAAAGAAAGTTTACTGTTTTATCTCAGAAAAATGAATTAATTAGTGAAATTTCGAAGAAGCTACATAAACCTTCAGGATCACTTTCTGCTTTCACTATTACACCAAAGTTAACTATAGAATCTAAAACTGTAGAACTAAGGTATGACGAAGTATTTATTGGTTTGTTTCTTAAAGTCAGTACCTGTTGGGAAATTAAATTACTGTTAAGTGTATTACAAAGAGAAGGAGTAGATTTAGAAGGACTGTATGTAGTTCGGAGAAACCCCAAACATGGAAAAAGCCGTTTGGTGGGAAAAATAAGCTCTTTTTCTAACGGAATGGTTTATTTGTCAGAATCTTTTGATGGAATAAACTCAATTAGTGAGTATGATGTATGGTTAGAAGGCTCTAAGAAATCCTTCACTCGCTGCTTGAAAACTTTATTAGGCAGCCAGTATGGAGTATTTGAAAATAAAAGAGATGAAGCAACAGGTAATTTACTAGATGGGGTTGCTCTCGAAGAGACTATTACAAAATTAGGAGAATATATCAAGCGAAAGTCACCTATACAAATTACACCTAATTTAAAAGGACATATAGGAGATCGTATTGAAGTATTCAATGACAGTAATTACAAAAGTTTTATTAAAGCTCCTCCTGTCGAGTTTTGCTTTGATACTGCTCGCACAAAAAGAGATAAATATCCTTGGAGGGGTATTTGCAAACATGGTACTTTCAGTCGAGCTAGCTTTGCGAGAAAATCTCCTGAAATTGTCGTATTTTTCTTAGATACAGTACAAGGGTCTGTAGAAAACTTTCTTAGAAATTTTAAAGATGGAGTAAGTATTAAGAACTCCATATCTAATAATTACGAAATTAAGTATGAAGAAAAATCGCATTATGCCGGTGGATTCGCAAAGATATTTGGTCTTTCTAATCCTAATTTTACTTTGCATAAAATTCCTTGGCTGAACAATAATAGCAGAACACCAATATCTGCTTACCAAGAAAAAATTGAGAATGTTTTAAGAGATATCGAAAAGAAACCCGATGCTGCAATAGTTGTTATCTTAGACGAACATTCCAGATTGCCAGATTCAATTAATCCTTACCTTCAATCTAAAGCTCTACTATTAATGTCAGGGATTCCCGTACAAAGTATTAAAGTATCTACATTGAAACAACGAGAATCATCCTTACAATATACCTTACAAAGTTTTAGTGTTGCTCTATACGCAAAGATGGGTGGAATGCCTTGGACAGTAGACCAAGACCTTACCATTAGTGATGAATTAGTTATTGGAATAGGTACTTGTGAATTATCGGAAAATAGATTTATAGAAAAACAAAGATTTGTTGGAATCACGACGGTTTTTCGTGGTGACGGCAATTATTTTACAGGAGATTTGTCCAGAGAATGTTCTTATGAAGAATATCCTAGTGTTTTAAGGAAATCAACATTATCAATTCTAAAGAAAATTAAGCAACGTAATGGTTGGCAACCTGGAGATACTGTTCGCTTGGTATTTCATGTAGCCCGACCAATGCAAGAAGTTCAGGTTTCCAAAATCATCAGGGAATGTGTTGATGAAATTGGTCAAGAACAGGAAATTGAATTTGCTTTTTTGAACATATCTCAAAGTCATCCTTTCTTTGCCACTGATAAATCACAACCAGGAATTAAACCCAAATATAGTAATCATCAAGACGAAAATGCGGTAAAAGGCAAATATGCTCCAGTTAGAGGAACCATAACGCAATTAGGAAGATTCACAAGACTTGTGTCGACAAATGGCTCTCAGCAAATCAAAAAAATCACCTCTCCACTGCCCACTCCTCTTTTAATACACTTAGACCGACAATCTACATACAATGATTTGGCATATCTCAGCGAACAAGTACTTAAGTTTACGTCTTTGTCTTGGCGTTCTGTACTTCCTATTTCAAAACCAGTCACCATTTATTATTCAGAATTAATTGCAGAACATCTTGCCCGTTTGAAAAATATTCCTGGCTGGTCACCAGCCTTATTAGATATAAATCTATACGTAAGCAAATGGTTTATTTAACAGGTATGCTGAAGAAAAGCTTTGGTTATCAGCTTGACAATTTAAAAAGTACTGTTCGAGACAATTATAGTTTTGAGTCTCCCGAAAGCAGTTTTGCAGAATACATTTTTCTTTGCTCTGGTAACGAGTCGATAAGTAGAAAAGAAAACTATATTTTCAATACTCTTAATCGACAAAGGTTTTATCAAGCCCCCATGCTAGCGGCAATAGGCTATAAAATTGCTTTCAACGTGGAAGAATTCGATCAAGACTTGCTGGCATTATGGAAAGAAGGATTTTCTCGACTAGCAACGAAAGAAACATTTACTCTTGATCGAACTTCATTTTTTTATCGTCCTATAGAATTACTAGGCATATCTCTTGGAGCAGCTAACTGTTCCAAAATTGATCCTGAGAATTTAGATTGGTTAAGAACTATTGTTCGAAAAGGAAAAGACAAGCTCGATAATAATGATTATTGGTCATATCTAATAGGAAATTTAGCAGCTAGTTCTCTAAATGTTACTTGGACAGATAAGAGCCAGCTAATTCCAGAAGATATGACAATAGAGGAATTAGCTCTAGTTAAGTTTCTTTTTAGTTTTCATATTTCTATACCTAAGATACAAGAGGTAAAGTCTATAGAAGATAAGATCAATAAAGTTTTACTCGAACGTTGTTTGATTGAATCCGAAATTTCACAAGATATTGCTCGTGCTTCAATTGTTTACTGTTCTCTAAAAGAAACTGTTAACCAAATACTTGGTTTGAGTTTCAATCAATATCAAGAAATAACTAGTGGATCTAATGCCGCAATAAAGTATATAAACTCTATTAGTAATGGTTTTAATCTTGCTATCCAAAAACTTGAATCTCAAAGCGAGATTAGCTTATCGAAAAAAGAACTTAATAATACAGCTAATCAGTTATCTACAATAGAGTCCATTGCAAAAAAAGCTTTAAGTTTAGTTAACAATATAATTAAGCAAAAAAATCCTGACGCAGTTGTCATAAATAATCAATACACTAATAATCATATCAATATGAACGAATATAATCTGCAACATTCCAAATTTGGTGGTGGCTTTGCTACTGAAAATAGTACTCAATACGGGGGGATTCTTAATGATTATTCATATAATTCCGTTCAAAATATCGATGATATAAATTACTTAGTATCTTCTCTAAGAGAAAGCATACAAAACTTTCCAGATGAACAAAGGGAAGATGCGCAAATGGAACTAGAGGAACTAGAAGAAGCAATCAAAAATCCTGAAAAGCAAAATCCCAGACGTCTAGGAATAAGACTCAAAAGACTTGCTGCCACAGGTGCTGCGGTTTTGTCATTAACAAAAGGTGCAGTGAATTTTTCTGAAGATATAAACAAGTTTACGGAAAACATAATGAAATTGGGACAAAAGTTAGAAATTCCGATTGAACTTATACGTTCCAATAAATAATCAGGGTTTGAGGGCGAATTCTACTTTGGATTTCATTAGAGTGATCGCCAACTCCCCATAGAAACTCTATCTCTAACAATAAAAGTTAGGTGATTGTCGAATATCTTATTTACAAAAGGATCAAGTAACTATAGTTGCTCATCAATCCACTGCTTCAAAGTGCTAACCACCTCATCAATCGGAATATCCTGCGATTCTCCAGTCGCTCTAGTGACAACCTCTAACTTACCCTCAGCCAAAGATCTACCCGTGACCACCCGATAGGGAATCCCAATCAGCTCGCTGTCCTTGAACTTAGCTCCTGCTCTTTCTTTACGGTCATCCAAGAGAGTTTCTATCCCTGCCTCATTAAATTCTTGATAGATTTTCTCGGCTGCTGCCATTTTTTCCGCATCGTTAATATTAGGCACAATTACCACAACCTGGTATATGGCGATCGCCATAAGTCAGATAATTCCATTCTGATCATGAGACTGTTCTATTGCGGCTTGGCAACCCGAGAAACCCCGATTCCGTAGCACCACATCACAAGAGATTCACTTTTTCCTTGATCGCTAGTATAGTTTGCACTCATCGCCTGGGCGTATTTGGTTCCTAATTGAAAAATATGCCCTGCTTCAATGCCTCTGGCAGTTTGCAGAGTTTGACTAGGATCACCAACAGAGCGATCGCCTTTCCGGATTAATCTTCCAAATAATTATCTAAAAATTTATAACGAGATACTTTCGTGATTGAGTGTGACAGAGAAAATACTAGCCTAAGCGATCGCTTTTGTTAGCAAAGTATTGGGCATACTGGGTTAATTAAGAACGAAACCAGTTAGGTTTACTATGCTCACCAAAATATATAACTTTATAGGTAATTTTTTTAGAAAAACCAGAACAATAGATAATGAACCCCTAAACAAGGTCAGTTTAATTGTTTTAATTCTGATTGATATTTTTATTGTCGTTAATGTCTTTTCTGGATTGGCAGATATTAGTCGTTGGCATATCAGTCCTACGGAGGCATATCCTTGTCATCGCGAATGGAAAGGCTATAAGGATCGGAGTGCTTCGGATAAAGACTATCGAATAATTAGCGACAATGTTACGCAAAGAATATCTAAGCTTAGAAATTTTGAAAAAGACTATCAAAAGAGAACAGAAAACCGCTTAGGAGAAGTTAGTGATGTTTGCCTTAACTATGCTCGATTAAAAGATAAGCTGCGGAATCCTGAAAATAAGGAGATTGCAACCTCCATTCGTCTCAAATCACAAAATCTCCGCAAGCTAGAGCAGGCTAATCGAAAAATCAGATCAGAATATGACTCGACATTGCTGGAAAAAATTGCTGGACAACCAACAACAAATTCCATCAATTCCACCCCTGCCGAGAAAGCAAAACAGGAAATTACTCAAAATAATCGGCAGATAGCTGAAAATAAAGAAGAGATCGCCGATTTCAAACAACAATTATTAGCTAAGGCAGAAAGCCAGGAATTTCTTGCTTTTCTCAATAATCAAGAACAATATAACCTCATAGATGAACAATTAGACAAAGCCTCTTATTGGCACCCTAGTAAGCAACTCGGATTTCAGTTACTATTCTTGCTGCCTCTAATTGCGATCGCTGCAATTATTCATCGATATGCCCAGCGAGAGGGATATGGACTAGTTTCTCTAATTAGCTGGCATTTACTAGTTATATTTTGCATCCCACTAATTCTTAAAATCTTTCAATTCCTGCAAGTTGGGTTTGTATTCGCGAAAATTTTTGAATTTCTCGCTGCAATTTTTCTCAACTTACTGTTCTTGGTCTACTATTTTTATATTCTGCTAATTCCTTTGGCCGGGTTTGGGATTATCAAGCTATTTCAAAGAATTGTCTTTAACCCTAAAGTTCAGGCAGCAAAAAGGATTCAGAAATCTCGTTGCGTTAAATGTGCTAAGAAGATTAAACAGATAGATAGTCATTGCCCTCATTGTGGAGAATATCAATATAGAGAATGCTCTAATTGTCACGAGTACACCTATAAATTTTTGCCTCACTGTAATCAATGTGGACATCCTCAAGAGTTGTAAATTAAGGTGTTAAGAAAATAGTCTCTCTAAACCTTTAATCAAATTGGGGAGAGATTTATTTTCTTGATAATTGGTTACAGAATCTATTGATTACTTGTTCAATGAATAGTTACAACTATTCACTTCCAGAACACTCTACAAAATCCGTAAGAACAAGATTTAATATATGTTTGGATTGCCTTGATAGTCCTTTTAGTGGAAATTTTAATTTGTACCTAGTAGACGATCCCAAAAGGTAAAATATAATCCAAAATGCTTAGTGTAACGACGATGATGAAGAGAGTGGTGATCTGAACTAATCAGCCATTTCCCAAGCCAATGATTGGGAAAACTAGGGAATAATTCAAAACCGAGATGATTAATTACTGCCCAAATGGTCATAGTTATCATCAATAAAGCTAGAACGGCAAAGTGAAGCGGAATTATAAAAACGATTGCCACTAAAAACAGTCCTTGGATTAGTGCTTCTGGAAAATCGAGGGCAAAAGATGTCCAGGGAGTAGGGTTTTTTGAGCGGTGATGTCCACGATGTAACCATTTATAGACAAAGGGGTGATGAAATCCTCGATGAAAAAAGTAATAGCAAGTATCTTGTAGCAAAATTACGCCAAAGAAGCTGATAATCAAATGAAGAGTTCCATAATCACCAATTGAACTATATAAACGTGTAGCGCCAGAATCGTAAACTGTCATCACCAGCGCTGCACAACCTGCTAAGGCAATAGTTGCAATAGAAGAAAGAATAATATCTTTTTTGACCGATTTCCAACTGGGAAATTTAATAATCGAGAGTTTCCTTACAAAAGATTTATTGAAAGAAGAATAAAACAGCCAGTATGTTCCTCCTGCGATGAGGAAATAACGTGCCAAAATAATGCCGAAGAATGCCCAGAGGTAATATAGCCAAAGCTTAATCAATTAGGATACCTGAAAAGATTGAATTAGAGTGAAAATTTTGAAAATAGGGCTTGTTTGCCTCATTTTTAAGGCAATTAATTGTACGGATAAAAACTCGATAGGCATGCACCGCAGACATCAGATCCACGTTAATGATTTCATACCAATCCTCATCGGTTAATTCAAGAAACTCTTTAGTTGCACCAGTGATACCAGCACAGTTAACCAATATGTCAACCTTGCCAAATTTATCAAGTATCTGTTTTTTGGCTGCTTCAACTTCTTCTAAGCTCCTCAAATTTGCCGTGACGGGTATTGCTTCACCAATTTTGCTAATTTCTTCAGCAGTAGTTTTTAGTTCAGCCGTCGTTTTATCGATTAGAGCAATTTTTACTCCTTCGACAGCTAAAAGCTTAGCGGTGGCTTTACCCATTCCCGAGTCACCACCAGTAACCACGGCTACTTTATCTTTAATCCCAAAATCCATGCTTATCTTATTGCTATTTTGTGTCAGTGTTTATCTTTAAATTATTTCGCTATCTTTAGGGTTGTCCGAAAGCCGTTTTAAGGTAGGTAAAGCATCAGCAGATAGCGATCGCTTATCCATTAGTAATCTAGTCAGGCTGTGATTACTGATTGACAGCATCAAATTTTTCGCCAAAATAGTTGCTAATCAGAGTATTGATGAAAGACAAGATAATTGGCGCAACAATGAATGCAATTAAGCCTGCAACTTTAAATCCTGGAACAAACAAAGAAGCCAACCAAAAACACAAGCCGTTAATTATTAAAGAGAACCCACCCAAGGTAAGGATATTGAGAGGTAAAGACAATAGATATAAGATCGGTTTTACTCCCATATTGATTAAACCTATGCTGGCTGCTGCTACTAAAGCAGCAGGGAAGTTAGCTATGCTTACTCCCGAAAAAATAATATCAACCACAAGAAGGCTCAGTGCGGTGGCTAAGATAGTTAGAAACGTACCTAACATAATGTTGTTGTTCTCCCAAAATTTGTTTTTCGCGCACAGCAATTTTTTGCCGTTTTTTAGCTATCTTCAATCCTAAATACTTGGGTAATTTGAAACATCTAACGAAGGGTATAGATTGAAGAGTCAATAATTAGTTAATTATCTTTCTGAAGATAGAAGACCTACAGATTAGAAGTGAATAAAGTTGTAGTTGATAGCAAATATATAAGTATAAAAAAACAACAATGAGTCTTGTCAACGTCGTCATATCAATTCTGCTTCCTCCTCTCAGCGTTTTTATGAGCATGGGAATCAGTCAAGCTTTGATTATCAACGTCTTGTTAACCTTAGTAGGTTGGGTTCCTGGTGTTATCCATGCTCTTTGGATTATTTCTAAAAAGTCAGAATAAACCAATGTTTAAGTATTAGATGTTGAATGCCAAAAAATTAAACTTTGAATAGTATTTGTTTGCCTTATTTGCCATTATTAATTGACAGTTAGTGTTACCCAGCAACAGATTTATAAGGACTAAAAAAAGAACAGAAGTGAAAGTTTTTTCTATGTGAAGTTAAGGGAGAAAGAAACTGTAAAATAATTTGTGTTAATAAGCGCTAATTTCTATCTCTTCAGAAAGATCCGTTATGTGTACTTTTGAGATAGTAATATGATCCCTACTTAGCTAGGTTAAACTATTCAAAACTTAATACTATGAGCAATTTTACCCCGCTACAGATCGCGTGGCAGCAGCTAATGCAGATAGTCAAAGGTACGATTGAGCTACTGCCTAACATAATGATTGCGATCGTCGTTTTTATTGTTTTCTGGTTTGTTGCCAAATTTTCTAGAAGACTAATCAAAAATCTGACTAGGCACAAGCGCTCTAGTAATCTGGGTTTAGTTCTTGCCAGACTGTCGCAAGGGTTTATTATTTTGGCAGGTGCTTTTATCGCTCTGGCGATCGTTATTCCTTCTTTTAAGCCTGGAGACTTAGTACAGCTACTGGGAGTGAGTGGGGTTGCTGTTGGCTTTGCCTTTCGTGATATTTTACAAAACTTTCTCGCAGGTATTTTGATTCTGATTACGGAGCCTTTTGTAATTGGAGATCAAATTGTTTTCAAAGAGTTTGAAGGTACAGTAGAAAATATTCAAACTCGCGCTACGACAATTAGAACCTACGATGGCACCAGAATTGTCATTCCCAACGCCGAGCTATTTACCAACTCGGTTCAGGTTAATACGGCATTTGAAAAACGCCGCTTGCAGTATGATATTGGGATTGGTTATGGAGATGATATTGCAGAGGCAAAACGAATAATTTTGGAAGTATTACACAACGACCCTGAAGCTATATCCGATCCACCTCCAGAAGCCTTAGTCGTCGATCTAGCTGCCAGCACCATTAATATTCGTGCTCGTTGGTGGGTTAATCCTCCCCGTCGCGCTGAAATTTTGGACTCTCAAGATCAAGTATTGACAGAATTATGTAACAAATTGGTGGCTGCTGGAATCGATCTTCCTTTTCCTACTCAACAGGTTTTATTTCACGACCAAACAGAAGAAACAGATGGCGATCGCTCCAATCAAAGAGAAGGATGGCCTTCAACTAACGGCAACAACCCTAAAGCAAGAAATATTGATAGTTCTCTACGACAGTTAGCTGAGACCAGGAGCGAGAATAATAGAGAAGTTAGCCAAGACAATCAAAACCTTAATCATGATGATGGCTAAAGCAATAGAAAAATTTTGGTCTTGGTTGGCAGATAAGCGCAACTTTATTTTTGATAGATTTACTAGAGACTCCCAACAGACTCAAGAACCTGAGAAGTCTTTGATTAAGTTGCCTTTAGAGCTGCAAACTAAGCTAGTTGATGCCCTTGAAAATCTTCCTAGTAACCCTTCAGACCAACAGGCGATCGCCAAATGCCTAGATCAAGCCTACGAACTCTGGCAAGAAAATTGTAACAATGCCAACAACTCAGTTGTAATTCTTAGTAGCCCTGTGACGGCGGTATCTCGTATTCTTTTTGAGACTTTAGAAGAATGGGCAGAACAAAAGCAAGTTCTTTTAAAATTACTGTCTTTAAAAGCTCGACCCATCGATATTGAAGATGTAGCCTCAAAATTAGAACAGTATTTAAAGTCGTCTGATGCAGTCCAAAATTCGGCAGAACATCAGCGAGAGATTGTCGTAATTCCCAATCTTAGCTGGTGTTTCTTGCGATCAATGGAAGGTTTGGCAGGAATAGAATACCTACAATTATTGCTGTGCAATGGTTCTAGAAACCGTTTTTGGATTATTGGAGGAGATGAAGTAGGCTGGCAATATTTGAACTCCATCTTTGGACTGGAAGCCTATTGCGGAAAGGTATTTACCTTACCTGGAATCAATTCAGGAGAATTACAAGAGTGGCTCGAACCTGTCTTGCAAGATTTAGATATTATGTTTGATAATCCAAGGATTGATCGGCAGATTCTTGACCGAGAGAAAGATAATAAAACAAATTACTTCGAGCATTTAACTGATATCTCCCGAGGAGTTAGCACTGTTGCGGTACAGGCTTTTCTTAAATCTATCTATTATGAAGAGATAGACCAAGATCAGAATGGAAAAGATATAGCCCAACCCCAAGGAAAAAGGTTAATTGCCCAGACACCCCAGTTACCTCAGTTGCCAGATTTAGAGTCAGCAGACCAATACTTGCTATATTCTCTTTTGCTACATGGTGATTTAACTATCGGTTCATTGGCACAAAGCCTAGGCGATTTAGAAATGGAAGTGCAGACTAGGGTGCAGTTACTGTGCCGTAAAGGTGTGATTCAGCAACAAGATCGAGTGATCAAAATTAACCCAATCTATTACCCACGAGTAAAACAAGTACTAACAAATAATAACTTCATTATCAGCAGGGAGTAATGATCAATTGTTTACCATTAATTATCATCTTCACTTATTTGCTCAGTTTGCAGGAGATACTGCTACAGCGACAGAGGCAAAAGAAATTGTATCCAAGCTAACTACCTACAAGCTGATACAAGGGTTGCTGATCTTATTGGCTGCTTACTTGACATTAAAATTTTTAGATAAATTAGTTATTTGGCTATCAGAGAGAATTGCTAAAGGCTGGCGGCTCAGGGTTAAGCAGTTTTTGCCTTTTTTACGGATGATAGTTCTAACCACCTCAGTCGTGGTTTTAATGAACTTATTTCTCAACCTCTCCAAAGAGAATATCTTAGCGGTAACTGGCACCGTGGCAGTAGCTCTGGGTTTTGCCTTTAAAGATTATGCTAGCTCGATTATTGCAGGAATTGTTGGTCTATTTGAATCTCCCTATAGAGTCGGCGATCGCATTAAAATCGGTGACTATTATGGAGAAGTGATCAGCTATGGTTTGCGATCGGTAAAAATACAAACCCCAGACGATAGTACGATTACCATTCCCCACAATAAGATCTGGACAGAGGCAGTCTCAAACTCTAATGCAGGGGCATTAGAAGCCCAGGTCGTTACCGAATTTTACTTTGCCCACGATATTGACATCAACCTAGTTAAAAAAATTCTCTATCGAGTAGCCCAGACAAGTAAATATACTGCCCTCAAACTTCCTATTGTGGTGATTATGGAAGAAAAACCATGGGGTACAGCATTTAAACTCAAAGCTTATCCTCTTGATGCTAGAGATGAGTTTATCTATAAAACAGATCTAATCACTCGGGCTAAACAAACTTTTGCTAAAAACAAACTAACCTACCCTAACTTGTCAGCAATCAGTCCTACATCAAAAAATAATTAAAATTGTTAGGTGACTAGTAGTTGAAACTAACAGGATGTTGGATCCTGTTGTGAGAATTTGAAATAGAGTAATCCAGAGCTTTTTATTTTATTTCTTCTGCATTTGAACCTTTATTCTTGAGAATTTGCAGTCTTTTTGGGAAATCTGATACAAAAAACAGTCTGCTTGCTGTCACTTTGGACATCAACTGTAGCGTCTAGCATCGTTGCTAGTTTTTGGATTAACGTCAACCCTAACCCTGTACCACCATACTTCCAGGGATCGTTATTGGGAATGCGATAGAACTGATTGAAAATTAATTTTTGTTCTTTTATGGGAATTTCTACACCTGTATTGATAACACAAAGAGAAATTTCTGATTCATTAGCTTCAGTTTGAATTGTGATTACTTGATCTGCTGGAGTATATTTACAAGCATTATGTAAAAGTTCTCGAACGATTCGCTCTAAAATCAGAGGATCGACTGCAACCTCTAACTTTTCTGCTACTAAATCAAGAATTAATTGTTGTTTTTGGTTTTGAGTGCGTTGTAAATATAGCTGGGTAAGGTCAGGAATCCAAAGATGAAGGTCAATTATTTCCAGCTCTACAGTTTTGGCTTTTGCATCTATATAGCAAAGAGTCAATAAATCATCGACTAGTTGCTTTTGTCGCTCGCATGACTCGTAGAAAATTTTGAGAACTCGTTTAAATGTTTTTGACTTCTCCAGATTTTGTTTGTTATTGATTAAGGTTTCCATCGTTTCAACAGCAAGCTGAATACTACTGACTGGAGCTTTTAATTCATGGGAAATAGTCTTCAGAAAGTCGTCTTTAAGCTGGTTGAGTTTGGCTAGTTCTTCTACTTGTTGATTAGCCGCTTGATGGAGTCGAGCTTGACGAATAGCGATCGCGCATTGATCAGCTACCTGCTGCATCAGACGAATTTCTAGAGTTGTAAATACTTCGCTTGGTGGTCGAAGCCCCCAAAGATTGCCAATAATACCGCGATCGTCAAAAATTGGGCAAGCCAAACGATTTACCTGAATTCCCTGAGGATTGAATTCGGGAATAGGCTCGACTAATTGTAGGGGTCTTTTTTGGAGAAGTTGTTGGTAAAGTTCGGGAAATTCTTTTATGTCCCTACTAATTCCCTGACATTTAGGTAAAGTGACGGTGTGTTCATAGGCGATAGTAGCAGTTGTTTGTTCTGAGTCATATAGCTCAATTTGACAGCTACTGAGGTCAAGAACCTCTGCTAATTCCTGAGTAGCTGTGGCTAATATTTGCTTTTCATCTAAGCTGTCGCGAATTTTTTCAGTAGCACGTCGCACTACCGCTTCAAAGTCCCAAGCCTGTTGCAGTTTTTGATTCTGACGGGCTAGGGTCTGACTCTGTTTGACTAAGGCTTGGCGCATCTGACGCAGATGAAGATGAGTTTGGATGCGAACCAGCACCTCTTCTTGTTCGGTTGGTTTGGTAATATAGTCTACTCCTCCTAACTTAAATCCCTGAACCTTATTGACGGTTTCTGAAAGTGCCGTTAAAAAAATTACGGGAATTTCTTGGGTCATTGGCTCGGCTTTAAGACGACAACAGGTTTCAAATCCGTCCATTCCAGGCATCAAAACATCTAACAGAATTAGATCTGGGGCTTTGGCACGAGCAATATGAAGGGCTGTCTGACCATCTTCGGCTAATAAGACTTTAAAGCCTTGTTCTTCGAGATAGGAAAACAATACTAATAAGTTGTCTGGAGTGTCGTCTACGATTAGGATCGTTCCCGACCTTATCTGCTGCTGATTTGTTACCGTGATTTCGTCGTTTTGAGGCTGGGCTACAAAATCATCGATCGCCTGGGAAAATTTGACTAAATCGACATCTTGATTTTTTCTATCTTTATCTTGGGGGCTTGAACCAGGAAAAGATTCCATCAATTTAGCTTTAGTCGCAGACGATTTAGAAATCAGTTTTTGATAGTTCAGCATAGAAAAAGAGAGATAGCTAAGATAAGGATTTAATAGTCAAGCGTTTATATTTCTTTACATTTAATTAGACATTGTAACGCTATCTAGGGAAATAGACTTAAAATGTATTCGCACAAAGCCTTGAATTAGCTTGGTAAATCAGCCCAACTACTTATTCCTGAGACAATTTTTTGATCGCTGTAAGCAAAGCAGTATAATCACTAATTGGTTTTGTAAAAAACTCATCCGCCTGGGAATTAGCCAAAAACGATTCTCTTTCTTCTGCCATAGCGTAAGCAGTCAAAAGAATTATGGGGATATGAGCTGTTTCTGGTTGGGCTTTTAAAATGCGAGATAAGTCTGCACCACTAACCTCTTCTCCTTCCCAAAATGCCCCTGGGAGGTTAATATCCATCAAAATAAGGTCTACTTTCCCTGCTGTGCATAGTTCCCAAATGACTCTAGGTTCATCAGTTATATTCACCTGATGCCCTCCAAGACGTTCGATTAGTTTGGCAGTACTTTTGCCCAACGGTAAATTATCTTCTACTAGTAGTATTCTCAAGCTGCTCATTTTCTATTTATCTACGCAGATATTCCAGCCAGGCTTATGGATAGGGTTGTTCCACAATTTCTACCTTGACTTTCTAAGGAAATTTCTCCTCCCATCAATTCCACTAACTGTTTACAGATTGTCAATCCTAACCCCGTACCGCCATAACGCCTGCGAATCGAGCCATTTTCTTGGACAAAGGCATCAAAAATAGTAGATTGGCGCTCTGGCTCAATCCCAATCCCCGTGTCAGTTATGGAAATTTTAACTACTGGCTTTTTGCCTGAAGCAGAGTTCTCGGCTCTAGCGATCGCCCGAACCTGAATCTCTCCTTGAGGAGTAAATTTAAAAGCATTATTAATAATATTGAGTAGAACCTGTTTTAACTTGATTTCATCGGCACAAACCTGACTTACTTGGCAATCAATAATTAGTTTAATCTCTTTGCGGATTGTATCAGGCTGAAATAAACAACATAGCTCCTCAAGCAAAGGTTTAAGCTCAACTATTTCAAGATCTACCTCCATTTTTCCTGCTTCAATTTTGGAAATATCGAGAATGCTATCCACAATGGTGTGGAGATTTTTCGCAGAAAGATGAGCGGTTTTAATGTATTCAGCTAATTCTTGTTTGTTATCGTAAAAACCTTCTTCTAGTAGTCGAAGATGATTGAGAATCGATGCTAGAGGCGTGCGTAGTTCGTGACTGGAGGAAGATAGAAATTCTGATTTGAGGCTACTAGCTTTTTCCGCCTCTTGACGAGCGCGGTCTAGTTCTTGGTTGCGCATTTCTACTAGTAGACGTTGTTTTCGTTCTTGACGGTACAATCTATCCTGCATCACTGCCATAGCCAAATTATTAGCAAGGGATTGAATTAATTCAAGTTCATGGTCTTGCCAGGGTTGAGCTTGTCCTTGTTTTAGTTCTTTCCACTCAGCAAAGGATTGACGGGGACGTATCTGCCTAGCATCTGTATGAGAACTACCTGCCCAGAGTTTCTCTGTATCGATCGCCTGACGAAAAATAGCCAGATTACCTAAAGATTCTTGCCTATAGCGCAGGGGCATTAACAGTAAACTTCGCAGCTTGTTTTGTTTTAGTGCTGGTAGTAAAGGTTCTATTGCTAACTGTTCTTCAACGTTATCGATCGCCTTAACTCTTACATCTGGTGGTGCGAGGTTTTGTAGGTGCGACCAATCGGCGGTCGTGAGATCGGGCAGCAAACCATATTGATAGCAGCTATCCTCTCCTGGCTCGCTATTTCGCATACATAGCAAACCTCCCGCTCCCGCGATCGCAGGGACTATTTTTGCCAACACCGCAGGCAGGATTTTGTCGCTTTCTAGGGGAGAATGAAGTAGCTGAGAAATCTGATTGATTAAAGTTTCTCGTTGGGCTTTTTGCTGTACAGTTTGAAATAAATGGGCTTGGGCAATCGCCATTTCCAACTGTTCGGCAACGGTTTGAATAACTTGGAGACTACGGTTAGAAATAGTTCTGGCGCGACGCTGATGAGCGATCAATAAACCCCAGAGTTGGCGATCGACTACTAAAGGAATTGCCAAGCTAGATTTAATTCCCATCAAGGTTAGATACTCTACATGGCAGGGATCTACAGGACGCTGTAATAAATTATTTAAAGGCTCCTCATGCACTTGAGTTATTGATAACTCCCCCGTAGCTGTCGAAGGTAGTCGATCTGGTTGGGAGAGACTTATCTGCTGCTTGGCTAGATTTACTATCGAGCGAACTCTCGCTTTAAGAAATAATTCTCTTGCTTGGGGTGGAATATCACCTGCGGGAAAATGCAGTCCTTTAAGGGAAGGTAAACAATCGCCATTCAAGGCTTCAGCAATTACCTGTCCGTTACCGTTAGCATCAAATTTGTAGATTTTGACGCGATCGCTCTTGATAAAAGCCCGAACCTCTATCACTGCCGCATCTAGAATTGATTGTAATTCCAGTGATCGTCTAATTTTGCTAGTAATTCGATTGAGAAGTTCGAGTTGATTCACGACGCGCCATAAGTCTATTTACTTAACATGGTAAGTCTTCATTCTAATCTCATCGATCGCCGACTTTATCTTCGATCGATATTCTTAATCAATGTCTCATAGCGAATAAACCTACAACAATTTTCTTGGCACTTTGCTTGAAGGTGGCAATTAGGCTTTACTAACTGCGTAAACTGCGGGCAATTCTAAGATTAGAGATAACTTTTTCTCTCGATGCTGGGCAATGATATTTCCCCCCAGATATGCCACCTGCTTCTTAACTAGAGCCAACCCTAGACCCGTTCCGCCGTGTTGCCAACGATCTTGTCGGGGAATACGATAAAAATTATCAAAAATACGCTCTAATTCAAGCTCGCTTAGTTCGATTCCAGAATTAGCTACAATTAGCTTTATTGTGCGATCGCTTTTTTCTATACTTAGAGTAATGCTTTCCCTTTCAGGAGTGTATTTACAAGCGTTATTAAGCAGTTCGGTCAAAATCCGTTCTAAAATATCGGGATTGGTTTCAATTTTGGGTAAATCTGATGGTAAGTCGATCTGTAGTTGCTGCTGCTGTTTTTTGGTTCGGTGGGTAAATAGCTCAACAATATAGGAAATCAACCAATTAAGATCTACTGGCTCGACTTTTACGGGTTCATTATAGGCATCTAGATGGACTAATTCTAGAAGATCGTTGACTAGCTTGACTTCTCTTTCATATCCTGCTTCTAATATTTCTAGGGATTCGTTTGCTGCATCGAAATGTTGCTGCTGCCAGTTGGGTAGTAGTTCAAACAGCATTTTGAGAGTGTCTGCACCCATACCAATATTAGTTAAAGGCGTGCGTAGCTCGTGAGTAATTGTCTTGAGAAAATCATCTTTTAAATGGTTGATTCTCTCTAGTTCTTCTACCTGTAATTTAGCAGCGCGATACAAACGAGCCTGACGAATTGCGATCGCACATTGGGAAGCCACCTGCTGCATCAGGCTTATCTCTATGTCAGTAAAAATATCTGTTGGCGGTCTGAGTCCCCACAAATTACCAATGATTCCCCCCTCATCAAAAATCGGACAGGCTAGGCGAGTAACTTGAATTCCCTGGGGATTAAATTGAGGAGTTTTTTCAACTAATTGAATTGGATTTTTCTGTAAAAGCTGTTCGTAAAGTTCGGGATATTCCTCAATTTTTCGGCTTATTCCCTGAGAAAGAGGCAAACTAAGGCTGTATTCGTATTGAATCGTGGCAGTTACCTGCTCTGAGTCGTAAAGTTCAATTTGACAACTTTTAAGATCCAGAACTTCTGCTAACTGTTGAGTAGCAGTAGCTAAGATATGTTTCTCATCTAGACTATCCCGCAGTTTATCAGTAACCTGACGCAACAAAGCTTCAAACTCTAAAGCCTTTTGTTGTTCCCGATTTTGACGATCTAAATCTTG
>CALKUU010000107.1 GCA_937996665.1 uncultured Xenococcaceae cyanobacterium
GTTTACCTTAGAAGCAAACCAAGCTGTACTTCTGCCCGAACCCCACTCTAGTCCATTGTCAGTT
This sequence comes from uncultured Xenococcaceae cyanobacterium, assembly GCA_937996665.1. Lineage (GTDB taxonomy): Bacteria > Cyanobacteriota > Cyanobacteriia > Cyanobacteriales > Xenococcaceae > Hyella. The sequence goes on from CALKUU010000107.1 coordinate 65, forward strand.
TCCTTTAAGAAAGTCGACAAGATAGATATAGCTGAACTAGTAAGCCAAGGAAGTTCTGGATGTCTTTTTTCATAGAAGGCTACTGCCGTTCTATTAAGAATATATTCTGGTGTCCAATGACTAATAGTGCGCATTTTTTATCTCCAAAAAAGTACAATCGTTATTTACAAGTTAAACAAAATCAATCAAATATTAACTACTTATTTGTTTAGCAAATCATAAAAAATAAATTGTCTAAATAAATATATTTAGATGATGATAGTTTGCTTTTTTGCTTGAATATGATCTCTATTCTATTCATTTAAGATTGCTCCAATTGAATTAGCTGAACGGATAAGACCACTTCTGCTAGCATTCTTTGAAAAGCGTAATACCAGCCAATCCAACCATCAAAGATTCCGCCTTTAAAAATTAGGCAATAAAATAAAATAACGAAAGGTGCTAACAATTTTTGTTTGCGAATTTTATCTCCTAAACTTAATTCTTGGATCGGAGTTTCTTTTAGTTTTTTTGCTTCCAAAACCATATAACGATGTTGTGCCCATAGCCAGCGACTCAATGGTTTGCGATCGTCATGTAAAATATGGTTGAGAAGGTATTCTGGATTCCCTTGAGATTCTAAAAGTTGTGTATGTCCGTCATCTATATAAGTCGAGCAGCTCTTTTTAAATAAAGCTTGACGGGGAGGAAGAATTGTTCCTCTTAATGGTTTACCGAAGATACAGTATTTAAACGGTAGGAAGTAACTATTAACTTTATTCTGAAAGTCGATATTTTTAATTTCCGCTATCAATTCATTACTGAGAACATAGTCTGCATCCAAGGAAAGTACCCATTCTGTAGTGATTTGTTCCAAACCATAATTCCACTGAGTAGCATGAGTATCAAATTTTCTTTGATAAATCTTGACTCGAGGATTATCTTGAATAATTTCTAAAGTATTGTCGGTGCTATAACTATCAACAACAATAATTTCGTCTGCCCAACTAAGTTTAGCTAGAGTTCTTGCTATGTTAGGAGCTTCGTTGTAAGTAAGAATTAATGGTGTAATTTCTGTTGGCATTGTTGAGAAGATTTTGACGTTAAAGTTATTTTTTTAGAGAAATAATCTTGGTTTTGATCAAAATAATTATTTTTGTAACTGACAAACACACAGCATGGATTTCCAGAGATAAGGGTAGCGACCTGCAAACTTGAATTCAAACTCTGTAAAATTTTCTAGTTCTAATAAATTTTTTAATGTTGGGACAGAAAAAAACTTGATATGACCTCCATCCCACAAGGTGGTGAAGTGCCCGTCCATTTTTCCAGAAAGAGCAAGAATCAAATTTTTAATGTATCCATGATAGGGAGTTGTAATAATAAATTTTCCGTTGGGCTTTAAACATTTACGAGCGTATTTGGCTAACTCTTTTGGATAATACAAATGCTCTATTACTTCTGTCGAAATAATGATGTCAAAGGCTTGATCTAGGCTTTCGGGAGGCTCTTCATAAATACTTCCTTGAATAAAATTACAATTAGAGGAAGTTTTTTGAGCTTGTCTTACTCCCGATTCTGATTCTTCTATTCCCGTTACTTGATAGCCCTTTTTGGCAATCTCTTTTGTTAGGCTTCCATTCCCACACCCTATATCTAAAACCTTTGTTTCTGCATTCATAAGTGTGGATGCATTATCTATCATCTGAAATAGTGGTAACAACAGATATTTATGGTGATGATGTTCAAGACTAGTTTCATAGGAATACTCATAATTATTGATTGTAGTTGTCATAATTTCTAAAAATCCTTAACTAATTGAATAAGAAATGAATGGTTTCTGATCGATAATTGAAGCGTATGTATCCACTAATTTTTCAGCGATTCTATCCCAGGTATATTCTTCTAGAATTAGCTTTTTAGCTCGTATTCCCATCGCTTTTGCTTCTTGCGTATTTTGTAAACAATCTGCAAGACTATTAGCTATTTCTTCCTCTTTTATGGCAACAACACGAGCTGCTTTGGCGATCGCTGCTTCAGGGAAGTTACATCCAGTTGTAATTACACAAGCTAAACCTGATGCCATCCCTTCTAGAACAGACATGCTAAATCCTTCAGAATAAGAAGGAGCAACATATATCTCAGCAGCAGATAAAGCGGAGTATTTTAATACTCCCGATAGCAATCCGGTAAAAGTTACTTTGTCTAAACAGTTAGCATCGGTAAAATACTTTTGAGCGGTTGGTAAAAAACCAATGCTATCTGAACCTGCAATTACTAAGTGGGCGTGAGGAAATTGGTTCTGAATCTTCCCAAAAGCATTAGCCAATAAGTCTAAACCTTTTTTGGGATCTATTCGACCAAGAAAAATGATTAGTTGTTTATTTTTGGTTTCTGGAAATTTTTGATAAAAGAGTTCTGAACTCACCAAAGGTTCAAAGTCTTGACGATGAACGCCATTAGGGATAACTGTAAACGGTGCTTTGATTTTTAAAGACTTTGTTCGTTGTGCTTCAGCTGAAGCCAACATTTGAATTGCATTTGCTCTATCAAGA
>CALKUU010000108.1 GCA_937996665.1 uncultured Xenococcaceae cyanobacterium
TGCATCTGTAGGATTGTTTTCCTCGCCGAAAACCGTTTTTTTTCCTTTGAGATGACTTACATTTAGGACAGTCCATCGCTTTGAGCAACTAATAGTTTTAACTACCTTTAGCTTAATAGCATTACGCATCCACCAAAGCCAGATATTGAAATAGCCAAAACTAAAAACTATTCTTAGTGATGCGAAATTATCGTTAATATCCCCAAAGAAATCAAAGTATTGGTATTAACTTCTTGTCCCTTTCTGCAAGGTCATTTATTTTTATGGACATTCTCACAAGTGGCAAATTTTATGCACGTAAATGTTCGAACAAGCTTAAAGGGCTAGTTTTTCTGTGTCTTTTTGTTACCTTAAATTCTTGTGGTGTTCGGAATAAGAATGCTATTCTCAACTACGTTAAGGATTCTGGAAATGATACTAGTCAACTACTTAACGTTCAATCTAATGGAAGTGGTTATCCAGTTGAAGTAAGAGATTTGCCGCCGTCGCCGGCAAAGAATAAGACATGTACCCGAACACAATATAGTTTGGCGAAGAACTTTCTCAAGATTGCTATCTTAAAACCTAACAAGGGTATTATCTGGCCGGGAGCTATTATCAAAGCTAATCAATCACTCACCGATGGACTTCCCGAGCCTGTTACTCTTCTTCGAAGTCCTGTGACCCTAAGTATTGATCTTCCAGGAATGGGAGGTGAGGGTACTAGAATAGTAGACAATCCTTCGAATTCATCTGTCCAAGCTGCTGTAGATGACGCTCTAGAATGGTGGAATGGAAATGCCTATCAGGAAGGTTATGTAAATCCTGCAAGCTCTTCTTATAATAAGGCGGTATCTTATAGTTCAGAGCAGACTGGCTTGGAGCTTGGTTTAAATTTGGCTTGGGATTCAGGGGAAGTTTCATCTGCACTAAAAACATCTACTAATGAAACTAAAAAAGTTGTGACTGCTGTTTATCAGCAAGCTTTTTATACTGTCACCGTCGATACCCCTGCGAATCCTGGAGCAGTTTTTCCTTCTAAAACTTCTTTGTCTGATATCAAGAAGCAAATTAGTAATACCGAACCTGGTGCATATGTTTCTAATGTTACCTATGGTCGGATTATCTTAGTTCGGATGGAGACATCTTCTCAAGAACACAATGAAGAAATTGAAGCAGCCTTCGAGTACTCTCTGGGTAAGAAGAAAAATGTAAGTATTGAGGCTGAGACGAAGTATAAGCGCATTCTCAATGACTCGGACACTAGTTTTAACTTGGTAACTTTAGGTGGCAATCCTGATAAAGCAACTAAACCTATTACTGATAGTACTTCGGAAGGTGTATTAGCGGTTATTCGCAATGCTACCTATAGTCGTTCTAACCCTGGTGTTCCTATAAGTTACACTGTTCGCCATTTGGCTGATAACTCTCTAGTTAAGCTGGGTGCAAGTACTGAGTACACAGCAACAGACTGTGTGATCAATAGCTCTAAAGTAACTGTGAACTATAAAGGGATTAAAGTACTAGGTGATTGTCGTCTTTTCGAGGGTCGTTTCTATTGGGATCTTTGGGCTCAAGGAGATAATGGAAAGAAGATAGAGCTTGCCCGTCGTCATAAAAAAGATGCCCTAGTAGGAGATGATGTGGGTGGAACTTATTTCTCTATTAAGAAGAAAGAGTCTTTTATTGTTCCTCAAACAGAAGGTTCGTATGTCAAACTAACAGGGAATGTTTATGAGAAGTTGACTAGTACTAAATTCCCAACCTTTACAAAAAAACTTCTTTATGAAGATAACTGGAGTGCAGGTAACTATAAGGATGAGTTGAATCCAACTGGTAAGGTTGGTGCTAGTGCCTGTAATGTTCGTTTGGACTATGAAATTACTGTTAAATCAATTCAATAATTTGCTGTCTGCGTTATTCAAGAAGGGATATTGTGAGATCTGGCTTAGTAACACTTACCCTTCTTGATCATGCAGATTTGTATTCTATAGTTACTACAATTAATTTCCTTAATACAAAGTTTCCTATTTTGAAGTTATAGGGTTTGCTTTAGTACAAGATTCTTGTCTGGAATCACGATAAAGTTATTCTCGAACTGCAATGTACTTTTCGATGATTTTAATGTTTAATCTTTGTCTAGATGTAATCTTGACAAGATGAGCGATTAACTTCAGAGAAATCTCTTTAAATTGAAATATTGTCTTCTGAACTAGGAATTTGTCTTTCTCTTTCTCCTTCTCCTCCTGGAAGAAATAATAACTCGCCGCTAGAATAACTAGTTCCAAAAGTGCTTGCTAAACTTGAAACTTGATTTAGAGCTGAGATCAAGTCTCTTTCTTGAAGTGAATTCAGGGGATGAACAAAAGTTGCTACTACTAAACCTTTACTAATTGCATAACGGGCATCTAATGCTGTGTGAAAATTAGCAGTCATCATATCGCTGACTTGTTTGCCATCTACTTTGCTAACTTCTGTGATGGGTGCAATTATTCGCATTCTATTTGCCCTGCTATCAGCAATGACAATTAAGTTAATTCCTTTTAAGGAGAATCTCCACTGGCTAGACTGCGATTTAATATTGGGGATAGCATCTCGTAAAATTGTGTCAAGCTTGTCGACATTCATTTCTTCGAGACTAAATGGAATATTATTTCTAGATTGAGCAGATACCGACGATGTTATCAAATCTTTAGCGAACAAGTTATTGATTCCAGCTAACAACACTAAACTGACTATCCCAAGCGACCATTTATTTCTCATTTTGTATTTCTTACTGGACTATATATTTGATTTAGGTTTTAATTATTGCGCATTGAGCTGAAATTAATATGAGCTAAAGTTAAAGTAACCGACTGAGTTTTGAATCGACAGCGTTATTTTTTCTTTTTTGGCTAGCTAGTTTTAAGCTTTTGATAAGAAGATACCACCTAATACAACTAGTGTTGTTCCTATTAAAACTGGCGCTGCGCTAACTATTTTCCATTCTGCAAATAAAATCATGCCTCCTAAAACTGCGACTAGAGTATTTGTATTATAAAGTGGGGTTAGAATTGCAATTGGTGTATTGAAATTGACAATAGAATAGTTAACTAGGGTTGTTCCTAATGCCCAGAGGATTCCCGAAATGATAGTTAGTGCGATCGCAGATGTATTGAGGCTAGATTCCTGCGATTCGATAATTTGGGTACTAATTAAGCCGACTAAAAAAATTACGACCCCAATAATCATCATGTAAGAGGAAGTGCTGATGTTATATTTTGCGCCGGCTTTCATGGTTATCGTCGAGAATCCATAGAGCAATGAGGGCAATAATCCACCAATAATAATTCCTAAGGTTTTTTGATTCATAAATTTAGTCAACAGCAGCCTTTGAAGACAATAAATTAGCGCTTTAGTTTTATAGTAAACCTCTATAACGGATAAATAATAAAATAACTGCCCAAGATCCCAGAGTCACTTTTAGAGCTACTAAAATATTAAGAATAGGGATAAGACCGCCACTCAGCAAACTTCCTAATTCACCTTGAGGGAGATCCCAGCCAGTTAAGCTTAGAACTGCTAGCAAAATAAAGATCAGCACAGAAACTTTTTCGAGGATAGCGGCATGCCATTTTTTATAGATCGCTTCCATCATTTGTGAAGAGGAGGTTATAGCAATAAGACCGATCGCTGTTCCTCCTGCTACGCCTGCGGCAAAACCACCTCCAGGACTTAGATGTCCGCGAATTGCTAGCTCGAAACTGACGATCGCGGCAATAGTTGCTCCCAATCGCGCCAAAATTATTGAAGGGCGATCGCTAAATTGGTAAACAGTTTTAATCGGCGTTTCATCAGCCAGCAGAAAGCCAACTCCTAAAATTGCGATTGTGAAGACTACTACTTCAAAAATTGTGTCATAAAGGCGATTGCGAAAAATAATGCCAGAAACTGTATTAGAAACACCACTATCTTCAGAAATTAAGTCAACTATGGACATTTCTTCCCAGTCTGCTGAGGGGTTAGGCATAATTAACATCTTGATGAATAAGATGATGCCAGCAGCAAAATAAATCCATTTCATTAATTTTTCTCCTCCATATTGGGGACAATTTGATGTTCTAGGGTGGTTTGATCTAATAGTCTTTGATCATTTAGAACTTCGAAGAGACGCTTAATTCTAGTTATGGTTTTCAAGGTTTGATTGTCTTGCTCGCTTTTGGTGCAGCTAGTGTGGATTTCTTTGGCTGATAGAGCTTGTTCTAAAGTTTGGGGGTTGTCGTAATCTATGATTTCTAGTCGAAGATGGTAAGGATTGATTGCTCGCTTAATATTGAGGAGAAATTGATTAAAGTCAGTTTCTTGTTCGATTTCTTGGCGGTTTAATACTCCCAGTCGCATTACCAAAGAGGAACGTACTGCAACTATGTATAGAGTTGTTGCTAGCATTGTTCCTACTAAAGCCTCGGTTAGGGCGACATCAGCACCGCCTAAAGTTGCATAAACTAGGGCTGCGATCGCGCCTAAAATTGCTCTAACAACTAATGCTTGATAAGGATTAGATTGAATTGCCAGAATTAAAGCTGTAATTGGGAGAAGAGCAATGATGACATAAATATACTTATCTATCATTTTTGGGATGGTTTAGTCTAGATTGATTGGGCTAGATTGTAAATAGAACGCAAATTCTCTCGGAGTTTGTCAAGAATAGGGACTTGGCGATTTATAGATTTTTTTTGGTAATTTGGGTAAGAGATTTTTCATCGCTAGAGCAGTAGGCTAAAACATATCCCAGCACTGTATTCCAGATGGCTAAGGTGATGATCGCGAGAATCATGAGTGTCCATTCACGAGGATTTTTGAGTAGTAATCCGACCACGATTAGCATTGAGCCTAGGGTGTCGGCAACTGATAGACTATGGAGTTTAAACAAGACGCTGCGATCGCCAATTAAAGGCAAGGTTCCCCAAAACCAGAGAATAATTCCTAATACCATGAGGCTGTAACTGAAAATGGCGATCATGCTTGATTCATCCTCTTAATTAAATGTGCGAGCAACATTAATCCTGCTTCACCAACGCTGAGGACAATTACTGCCACCACGCCAATTGACCAGTCATCGCGAAGCGCAGAAATAACCAACATAATGATCGAAGTCTTGGCAGCAATACTGGCAAAAGCCAACATTTTTTGCCAAATATCATCATCTTGCCAAGCTTCATAAATGGGAATCAGCAGGGCTAAAACCATTGCAATTAGAATCGAATCCATCTTTATTTCCTTACCTCTTCTGGTTTGCGTTTGTGTCTTTTAACTCTGTGGATCTCGTACCAGCCTGCTTCGTCGTATTTAACGACAATTGTTTTGGGGGTGAAGGTGATTAAAAATATATCGAGGAATACGAGTAAAGGAGATCGCCCTGGTTTTACTTTTTGGCGAATAAAGTCTTCTTGGTCGTGGGGCCGAAGGATAATTTCGATGGCTTCTGCGTAGGCTTGTGGAATAGCTTTAATGACATTGGCACAAGACTTGAGCCAGTCTCTAGCTGTGCCAGGGAATGTGCGAGAGCGAGGTAAGATTAGGGCGATCGCTAAGCCAATTGCCATATTGGGCAAGCTAAAGTCGGCAGTTAAAAGAAACCAAATTGTCAGTCTAAAAATTAGGTTGAGTACTGTATTCGCGTCCATACCGTCCAAAATAATAAAATTAATGTCAGGCTCATCACTCCAATGAGATGCTCAAATTGCTCGATAGTTCGTGGTAGTTTGATAGTTAGTTTTTGAACTATTAGCAGATATATACTCCAGCCAGCGGCGATCGTTGCTAGGGGCTTGAGTAGATTTTTAAAAGTGTAAGCTTCGTAGTAGACTCCATTGGCTAAAACTAAACCGCCTAACAAAATTATCATTGCCCCCCAAAAGCCCAACTGAATTGGTTTCGTTGTCATCTCTGTGTTGTTTTTAGTTGCAAGATTGCTCTTAACAAGTTTTTGCCGTGGTAGAAAAATAAACTTAGCGAAGGAAATTGCTGTGCCTAACGCTGCAATATTCATGGCAATCACTTGCCAGGGGAGTAAATTTTTAGTGGTTAATACTTTGGCACCAAACCCAGCTAGTAACGGAAATCCAGAGATGGAAAAACTAGCAATAATCAAAGCAAGCCAAATTTTGAGATCTAATGGTTGATGCTTGAGTTCTTTGAAATTACGACTGGGCAAAATTCCACTAATTAGAAATAAAGCCGCTTTAACTAATCCGTGGGTAAGTGCATAAAAACCACCGACAATCGGCGCTGCCATAATAAAGCCCAATTGAGAAATAGTGTGAAATGCCAACATGCGCTTAGTATCTTTGGCAAATACTGCATAACTAACTCCCAAAAGAGCAGTTGCTACCCCAAATAACCTGACAACTGGATTAATTGCTTCGAGCATTAGTGCTAAGCGCACCATCGGGAAGACTCCGGCTTTAACTACTACACCTGAAAGCATTGCTGAGACTGGACTCTCTGATTCGGAATGAGTTAAGGGCAGCCAAAAACCTGAGATAAATATCCCTCCTTTGCCTAGTAAACCCAAAAAGATTAAAGCGATCGCTTCTACAGAAGCATTAAGCAAACCACTGTAGTTAAATGAGTGATTTGCTTGGTAGATCAACACTGCCCCTATTAAATAAAACAACATCACCGTGTTGCTGATAAATAAATAACGTAACCCTACCCAAATGGAGCGATCGCTTCTGGAATAAGCAATTAATAAAAATGCTGCAATACTAATTACTTCCAAAGCAACATAGAGACTGATAAAGTCAGCACAAATAAAAGCTGAATTCACACTCCCATGGAGAATCACGAGCTGCATAAAGAAGAATGGCTTTTTACTGGTTTGCCAACAGTAAACAATAACAGCGAGAGTTACCAAGGCATTAGTTAAAATAAACCACCCACTCAGGTGATCGACAATTAAGTTAACTCCCAAAGTATCAATCAGCTGAATACTCAGAGCATCACCAGGATCAGTATTCAGGAATATGTTACCTGCATAGCTAGCAGAGAACAGCGGAATAGCTACTGCTAACCAGCGAGAAACCTTGGGGGCTAGATAAATTACAAAACCAATAAAAAAGGGTAGGGCAATCCAAGCGATCGTCGAGTGAATCATGGAGTATTGTTTTCTTCGATGAAACTAGTTTCTAAGGTGGGATTATTTTTAGCGAGCTTCATCGCGCAAACTAGCATTAAGGCTTGAATAGAGAAGCCAATGACAATTGCTGTCAAAATAACTGCTTGCGGAACGGGATCTGCATAGGCAAGATCATCAGAGTTTGTACTACCTATAATCGGGGTTTGCAAACCGCTACGAGAGGCAATCAAAACGTAATAGCCAATTACTCCTGTACTCATAATGTCCATGGAGATAATTTTCATCAGCAAATTTTGCTTAAAAATAATACCCAAAAATCCACAGAGGACAGTTATAAAAACAAAGGCTTCTAGCATTATTTGTAATTGTTATGGAGACACTTCAGCGAATACCAAGTCAATGTTTAGGAAAGGAAACTGATTTCAAAGTGCATTTTGCAACAAGATCAGCATGGGAAAAATTAGGGTGATCCGAAAGATAAAACGTGAGGCAAATTTTAGTGGTTGTTGGATCTGAGCATCAATTTCTACACTCTGAGCTTCCCAATTGACCCTATTAGGAAGCAAAAAAACTGCGCTTATTATATAGATAGTGAATATAAACCAGATGATAGTGCTTTTGTCAGATAGGTAAGTGTGCATGATTTTAAATGGATTTGAAAGATATTTGTTGAGTTAAGAGTCTGGCTAGATCTAGCTAGTTAATAGTTATTTTTTGTGACCATATGGACTGAATGATTACTAGCTGTTGTTGCAAAATTGATTTTTAAATAGTTGTTGATATTTGCATAGTTTTAAGACTATGAACTGCTAAAAAAACATTTATTAAGATCTATATTTGAAATAATAGCAAAAATCTTACTCATAATGCAAAGAGTATTGAAAAAATATTTATAATTGATTTTTATCTATGGTTTTTTGCAACTTGTGGAGAGTAGATAATTTGAAAATCTTGGGTCTTTTTGCTATTGAAGAAGACCTTTATGAAATGGCATCTACCAAGCTGCGTTAGATTCTAATTGTTTGCTAATTTTTTTGCTTCTAATTTCGCACGAATATCTGCGTGGACTTCTTTGGTGATGGGATAGAAATATGCCAAGATGATGCCGATGATCAGAACTATTGTGGGTAGAGGAGCAACAGCAATTCTGATTGCCATGAGCGCACTATCAGGTTGAACGGGGATTTCTGCTCCTGGCTGACGACCAATAAAACCTGACCATTCTAAAGCTTGACCTACCAAAAAGAGGGCTAAAGCGAGACCAAATTTTTGGAGTAGCACCATAAAGCTATAAAAAACGCCTTCTCTTCTTTGTCCGGTGTTAAGTTCGTCTAGTTCAATAACATCAGGAATCATTGACCAGGGAATTAGGTAGGCAACCGAAACGCCGACTCCAGCCATACTGGCAAGTATATATAGTTCTGTTGTTTGTCCAGGTTGAATGAGGAATAAACCGATTTGAGCGACAATCCAAACGGCTGTTCCCATAAAAAAGACCGCTTTTTTGCCGATTTTGCCACTGACCCATTTCCAGACAAATAGCATAAACAGGGCTGTTCCTTGCACGGCGATCGCTACTGTTGGAAAGGCATTTTCAGGCATTCCCATCCAACTGACGACGAAATAGATCAAAATCGAGGCTGTAAGCTGTACTGCCAGCCAACAACAAAGATAAATGCCAATTACATAGAGAAAAGCTTTGTTTTGAAAGGCAATTTTTAGTTGTTCTTTGATGGGGATATTGGGGGCTTCTAGGGCATTAGCTCGATGTTCTTGGGCGGCTTGATCGATGAGGTGAGTTTCTGTTTTGGCAAATAAAAGGGTGATACTAAATGCCATAATTTGCAAGCCAACCAAAACCCCTAAAATGCTGAAGATATCAAGATTACTAGTTGTTTGGATTATGTTGTAGATACCGATACTTAAACAAGCAACAGCGATCGCTAGCAAAACAAAGCCGAGTAGTTTCTTGAGTTGTTGATTGAGAAGTGGTTGCGAACCTCGTTCTTGAATCCGAAATGTACACCAAAATAGGGCAATAATGGCAATGATTGTGCTGCTTAAACCCAGAAGAAAGTATTGTTGAGTCGGGTTATCGGGGTAGAGCTGAAAAATGAAGGTTGCCAAAATTAGAGAAAAAATGCTGCCACCGATGGAGAAGGCAAACCGAAAGCTATTGAGGTTGGTGCGCTCGTTATAGTCTTGGGTTAGTTCTGGAGTTAGGGCTGTATAGGGTAAATTAACGGCGGTGTAAGCGATGTTAAACAGGGTTGCCACAATGATGTAATAGGCAAATAAGCACCAATTATTGACATTGGGATCGGTACTAAAACTAGGGACTAACCATTGTAGAAAAAAGAAAATTCCAAAGGGAATAGTTGAAAAGAGCATCCAAGGAATTCGGCGACCCCATTTGGTTCTGGTGCGATCGCTTAAGATTCCAATAATTGGATCATTAACTGCATCGCCAATTTTACCGATCGCTAAAATACTACCTGCCATTCCTGCTGGTAATCCTGCCACATTAGTAAAAAAGTAAAGCAAGAAAAACACTAGTAAATTAGCCGTGATCGCTGGTCCCATGTCTCCAGAACCATAGGCGAACTTGGTACTTAAATTCAATTTCTCTTGTTGCATCACTAAAAATCGATTATTTCCCTGTTTAGTTTCGCCTTGAGTATAGTTGCAATTGTTAGTAATTGTAGAGCTGTCTGACTTGGCTCAATACTTGTTGATTTTTAGAGTCTTGTTGGATTAGGGATAAGATACTTTTAAGCAAATGATCTAAGTCTTGATCTTCTCAAGTCACTCTTCTGTAGCTCCTTCAAATCCCAGCTACTCAGATTCTATTGTTTTTGAAGGTAACGTTGGTGAAACTAGTCAATGATCTTTTGATCTTTATCTTTCCTTTTTTTCTCTTCTTGATATTTAGCTATTGCCTTTTTACTTTCTTCTTTAAGAAAACTTTCCCAGTTAAAGTTATTCATAATCGATAATTAATAGGCTGTTCACTTAATTTTTATAGGTTAACAATAAAAATTTCACCACAACAACTGATTGCAAAGGCGGATAACTGAAAGCGATCGCAACAAATCAAAGTGAACACTATTAACTAACCGCCAAATCTACTAATGAAAGTATTAAAACTCAAACGGACGTAAAGTAAGTTCCTCGAATCACTCTTTTCGCAGGTCCAGTCATTAAAACCCGATTATCAGATTCTCGCCATTCTATTTTGAGACATCCTCCAGGTAACTCGACAGTACATAGGCGATCACATTTTTCGTTTAAAACTCCAGCAACCACAGAAGCACAAGCTCCAGTCCCACAAGCAAGAGTAATCCCCGCACCCCTTTCCCAAACGCGCATTTTCATATAGTCTGACTTGACCATCTGAATAAACTCAGTATTGGTTTTTTGAGGGAATACCTCGTGGCATTCAAATTTAGGCCCAATTTTTTCTAGATCGATTTGATCGCTATCTTCGACAAAAGTTATGCAATGAGGATTACCCATACTGACACAAGTAACCAACCAAGTTTGATCTTCAACGTTTAAAGATTGATTAATCGCTTTTTCAGAGGGATCTACTAAGGTAGTAGGAATCTCTTGAGCAAGCAAAGAAGGAGTTCCCATATCAACTTTGACTTCACCATTAGTTTGCAAAGTAGGTGAAATTAAACCTGCCAAAGTATCAATTCTGTAAGTTTTATTAACTTCTTCTATTCCTTCTAGATCGGCGATAAACTTAGCAAGACATCGAATGCCATTGCCACACATTTCTGGCTCTGAACCATCGGAATTGAATATCCTCATGGAGTAATCAGTGTCTTTTTGACCAGGTAGAGCAAAAATAATTCCGTCTGCACCTATCCCAAAATGGCGATCGCACATCTCGATAGCCTGTTCAGGCGTAATTAACGGTTTTTCGCTATGGCGATTGTCAATCAAGATAAAATCATTGCCCAATCCCTGATATTTGCTAAATTCGATTTCCATTAACTATCTGTAGTATTCATTTAAGTTTTCAATCGTTATATTATGACTGAATTTGATACCGGACTACCAAGCGTTAAACAAGTTCAAGCCTACATCAAGGATAAACAAGAAATAGAACTAAAGCTAGTCACTGATGATTTAATAGTTGGCAAGATTATGTGGCAAGACCATCAGTGCATTTGCGTTGTCGACCATTATGACCAACCCTCACTAGTTTGGCGACAAGCAGTAGTGTTTTTGAAACCTAAAGCCTGATCTCAATTTTCTAATACTAAGCTTTTTGAGACTAAGCCTTTTAAAACTAGGCATTGTCTAATTTTCTTAAAATTAATTTTCTAAGCTCAGTCAAGTTAAAATTTTGCCAGTAACTCTGTGAATGAATCCTTATCTGAGACTTCTACTCAAGTAAAAGATAGTTTTGCTATTACGATCGCTCCCCTAGCCATCTCTGAAATTTATGACTTGGCTAATGACCCTGCCAATGGAGCGATCATTTTGATGAGTGGAACAGTGAGAAACAAAACTGATGGAAAGTGGGTTTCCGCGCTGGAATATCAAGCCTATCAACCAATGGCTCTCAATATATTCAAATCTATTGCCCAAGAGATTCGTCAGCAATGGCAAGACGTAAATCGGGTGGTTATTCACCATCGCGTAGGAAGATTGAAAATTGGTCAAATCAGTGTAGTGGTTGCTGTAGGCTGCCCACACCGAAGTGAAGCTTTTGCCGCTTGCCAATACGCGATCGACAATCTCAAACATAATGCTCCAATCTGGAAAAAAGAACATTGGCAAGATGGCTCCAGCAGTTGGGTAAGTATTGGTTCTTGCGAAGAAAATCTTTAGGACAAGGTAAATTCTCAAACAAATAAGCAACCTTCAAAGAAATCAACCATCTAAAAAGTCAAAATTAGAACCAAACTAATTGACAGACCTTTTAACTAAGCTGCTACCTTCAAGATTGCTCAATTTTTATAATCTTATTTTCTTATTGTTAGGTTCCTAATTAAAGGTTTACCCTTCTCGCTCATTCTTACTAGTTTGAATGTACAAAATTAGTAAAAATACGGTAGGAACAAGGACAAACAAAATAGTTGCCACGAATCCGAGATCGTTAACTTCCATAAAATGGCAGCCCCTAGGCAGTTTTCAAGATGGACAATTATTAGGATATCATCACTTAGCCTATAGCTGTACTAACACCATAGCTAGTTTTCAAGAGATAATCTCTCAAATTATTTGGGTTTCGTGATCACACTTACAGGCCCATTTACTAATGCTTGGCATGCTAGACGGTAACTATCTGGTTTTTTCTTCAACTTACGTAACTCAAAAGGAGTCTTGGGAGATAAATTTTCAGCACCTTCTTCAATTTCTACGATGCAGGTTCCACACTGTCCATAGCCTCCACAGTTAGTTAACTTTCCTCGCAAACGATATATGTCCACATCATTCTGTAAAGCTTTCTCCCGTAAGTTAGCGCCCGAAGCAGTAACAACTTCTTTCTCTTCTTTAATGAATTTTATCGTAGACATAATTGTAATTATTAATTTTAGCTACCTTCTATCATATTAAGAAATGCTAAGAAAACCTATTTTATTCGATTTAGATTCATACTGTGCGATCGCCAATAGTAAATCAACCACTTTGGAAATCGAATTTGGTTTGCCAACTTCTAACCGTACTCTCAACTTAAATTAAGATTAATTTGAGTACATATTAAAGAGGCACTTAGCTTTTATAGAAAGTAACAATAACTAGCGAAATAATTATGAAAAAATTAGCAACAATCTCTTTAGTATCTTCTTTACTCTTTACTGCGGGAGGATGTAGTTTTGCCAACAGTTCAACTACTAATTCGGAAGTAACCACAAACACCTCAGTCGTTGCCAGCAATCAAAAATTTTCTTATCAAGATTATGCTGAGGTTTTAAAAACCTATGTTGATGATCAAGGACTAGTTAATTATCAGGGTTTACAAGCCAATCGAGCACAATTAGATAAATTCAATAAATCTATTGGTGTAGTTTCGCCTGCAACCTATGCAAGTTGGAGTGAATCAGAACAAATAGCTTTTCTCACCAATGCCTATAATTCTTTAACTCTTCAATCCATTATTGACAGAGACCCTTTACCAAAAAGTATCCGCAAAATACCTGGAGTATGGGGTCGTCGTAAATTTAACGTAGCAGGCACCCAAAAGACGCTTAACAATATTGAGCATGATACTTTACGAGTCGATTTTAACGAGCCTAGAATTCATGCTGCTCTAGTTTGTGCAGCTATTAGTTGTCCTCCACTTCGAAATGAGCCGTTTACAGGGGAACAACTTGATTCTCAATTAAAAGATCAATCTCTTAAATGGCTAGCTAGCTCCCATGGCGTTGTTTTAGATCCTGCAAGTAACAAAGTCAATATATCAGCAATTTTCAAATGGTTTGGCGAAGATTGGATTGCTAGTTACGGTGACACTAGTAAATTCAAAGGAAGTAAGAAAGAAAAGGCTATTCTCAATTTTGTTAGTCAACATATATCTGCCCAGGATAAACAAAGTTTGGAACAAGGAAATTTCAAAATTAGTTATCTAAAGTACGATTGGGCTCTAAATAAAAAGAATTAATAAAAATAAATTAAAATACATATAATTTAGTCTGAATAAGCGATTATGCGTCGATTTGGTAACGAAAACTTTCGAAAATTGCGAGGATACTAACGAAAAATTAACATTAGTCTTGTTAAATGAATGTTCACTAGCTCGACATCCTAACTGGAAGCTATGCAGACATTCAAAACCAGACCGAAGACTAAGTTCAATTTTTCGTTTATCCCCAAACCGCAAACGAGACCAGTTCTCCATCTGGCAACAATGATATTGTTGTCACTGGTCGGCTTATTCTCAGGTATTGCTGTTTCTTGGCTTCTAGGCAACCATCATGTTACTGAAGTTTTTGCCAGTCTTCAGCCACTACAAGACAATCCCCCTGCTTGGCTACAAGTTCCAGAAGTCAGTAACAAATACTTTTTGCTAGTACCAACGTTGGTGCTATTTTTGTTTGTCCAGATTTTCACCAAAGTTTTTCCCAAACCTGTTTGTTGGTCTCGTCGACTGGTTGCCGGAATTCTAGTTTGTTTGCTGATTCGCTATTTATTATGGCGCTCATTATCAACTTTAAATCTCTCCAATTCTGTGGATGGTGTCTTCAGTATTTTACTAATGGGAATGGAGCTAGTGGCAATTTCTGGGGGGATGATCCAGTTACTGCTTATGTTTACTGCTAAAGACCGTAAACAAGAAGCAAACAGATATAGCAAATCAGTTGTCAACGAGGTTTACAATCCTTCCGTAGACGTCATGATCCCTACCTACAATGAGCCAGCGTTTATTCTTAAAAGAACAATTATTGGCTGTCAGAAGATTGATTATGCTAATAAAAAAGTTTATTTGTTAGATGACACAAAAAGACCAGAAATTAAAAATTTAGCTGAAGAATTAGGTTGTGAATACTTGACTCGTAAAGATAGTGCTCATGCTAAGGCTGGTAATCTCAATGCAGCGCTTTCCAGAACTGACGGAGAATTAGTAGTTTTTTTTGATGCCGACTTTGTTCCAACCCGAAACTTCTTAGAGCGGACGGTCGGATTTTTTCAAAAAGAAAAAATAGCTTTAGTTCAAACACCACAAAGTTTTTATAACCACGACCCTATAGCTAGAAATTTGGGATTAGAAGATATTCTAACCTCTGAAGAAGAAGTCTTTTATCGACAAATGCAACCAATCAAGGATGGGGCTGGTAGCGTTGTTTGTGCAGGAACATCTTTTATTGCTAGGCGAGAAGCCTTGGAAACAATTGGCGGGTTTGTGACCGAGTCTTTAAGTGAAGATTACTTCACCGGAATCCGTTTGGCAGCCTTTGGTTATGAACTAGTTTATTTAGATGAAAAGCTAAGTGCTGGACTCGCGGCAGAAAATATTTCATCCCACATTGAACAGCGTCTGCGTTGGGGAAGAGGAACTTTACAAGCTTTCTTTATCGATTCTAATCCTTTAACTATTTCTGGATTAAATTTATGGCAACGTTTAGGTCACTTTGAAGGCCTTCTTCATTGGTTCAATTCTATTCCTAGAATCTTTTTTCTACTTCTGCCAATTTTTTCCGTATTTTTTGGAATCCAACCATTTAGCTCAAATGTCAGAGAAGCAGTATACTTTTTTGTTCCTTATTACATTACACAGCTAACTGTTTTTGCTTGGCTAAATATGCGCTCTCGTTCAGCATTGTTATCAGATTTATATTCTCTGGTTCAATGTTTTCCTATTGCCTTGACAGTTATCAAAGCAATGATGAGACCTTTTTCAAAAGGATTTAAAGTAACGCCTAAAGGATTAGCTAGCGATCGCTACTACTATAATTGGGGATTAGCACTTCCTTTAATCGGGCTACTTACTCTAAGCTTAGCTACCTTAATTATTTGTTTAATTAATGACGGCTCGCCAATGAATATCAGTTTATGGTGGGGTACTTATAATGTCTTGACTTTAAGTGGTGCCTTATTAGTTTTATTGGATAGCCCTAAACTTAGTATGTATCAATGGTTTAAAACCCAAAGAGATGCCGAAGTGATTACAGATGAGGGAGTTATTCAAGCAAAAACGACTAGGATCTCTGAGGAGGGTATGGAAATTGAGATCAATAAAAAGATGCTCTTAAGCAGAAATGTCACCCTCAAGTTAGTTAACGAAAATATTCAGCTCAATAGTGTCGTTACGAAGACTCGCTTTCAAGATAATAAAACTCTAGTGAAAGTAAAATTTACAGACATTCCTTTAGAATGCCATCGCCAATTGGTAGAAACACTTTATTGTCAGCCAGGTCAGTGGCAACGAAAACAATCTCCTGGGGAACTACACTCACTGTTTATCTTGCTCAAACTTTTTGTGCGCCCACTCAATTTCATCTTGAAGAAACAACTTAGGTTAACAAAGCCTCACTTAAGTCTAAAGAAACTATAGATTCGGCGAAACTCAAAGAAGTGTTGCTAGATATTTACAAACTGACAAAAAAGATAGGAAATATCTACGTTCATTTTGATTATCTTCTGGCAAACTGAACGTAAAGTTGCTAACACAGGAGTGAAAATAATGGGAACTATTATTAGTACCGTCAATATGAAAGGCGGAGTTGGAAAAACTACTCTTACTGTTAATTTAGCAACATGTTTAGCAAAAAACCATCATAAAAGAGTTTTAGTTCTAGACTTAGATTCCCAGATTAGCGCAACCCTAAGTCTAATTTCTCCTCACGAATTTGCTAAGGTCAGAAAAAAAAGAAGAACAATTAGTTATTTGCTCAACAACATGATTACTCCAAATCCTTGGAGTAAGTTGGAGATCAGTAACTTAATCTATCCTAGTGTTTGCAATATAGACGGTCTAGAGCTATTGCCTGGCGATATTGAACTCTACGATGAATACTTAGTTTCTGAAATGTTGCATAAGAAAGCAATAGCAGAATCAGAAGAAAATTTTCAAAAAGTTTGGGATGAGTTCGAACGGGATCTAATCAAAAGAATCATCGAACCTATCTCAGAAGATTATGATTTTATTATTATGGATTGCGCTCCTGGCTACAATCTTTTAACTAGAAGTGGAATCGCAGCCAGCAACTATTATATTCTGCCTGCCAGACCAGAACCGCTTTCTTTAGTAGGAATTCAGCTCTTAGAAAGAAGAGTAGCCAAGCTCAAAGAAACACATCAAGATGTGGAAAAACTAAATATTAATCTATTAGGAATTGTGTTTATTCTGTCTGCTGGTGGCTTGATGGGAAGATACTATAAGCAGGTTATGAAAAGAGTTAAGGATGATTTTAATCCCGATCAACTTTTCAATCAGTCTATTCCTATGGATGTTAATGTCGCGAAAGCTGTTGACTTGTTTACCCCAGTAGTAATGGCGATGCCAAATTCTGGAGGTTCTAAAGCTTTTGCTAAATTAACAGAAGAGTTTTTAGCAAAGATTAAAGTTGATCAAGATAAGCTTGTGACTTCATCTTAATTAAGCCAGTAGCGTTTGAGTTTACCTAAAAATTAGTAATAGCCAGAGACCAGTGACCAATCTATGCTGGCTTAAACGGGTTGGGGATTTAGAAAGAAAATGGGTAGGAGAAAAGGCTTTCTTGCTAAGCCAAGTTTTGCATTGCAATCTACCCGTTTTTCCAGGATTTGTCATTAGTAGCCAAGTATTACAGAAGTTTCTTACTAATGTAGAGATTTCATCATCCTTGATTAGTAATCTAGCTCCATTTACTGATTACTTAAATAGCAATAACTATCAAGCTTTACAAGAGCTGGCAATTACTAGTCGTCGCTTAATTTTAAACTCCAGCTTGCCGATAGATTTACAAGCAGATATTTTCGCCGCAGCTAAACGTCTTGGTTCTTCGCAACTAATTATTCGATCTTCTCTAATTGACCACCAAATTTCTGGTCAAGACTTTCAAGATCACAGAAGTAATATTCTTATCAATTCACAAATTTGCCCTACCAACTCTAGAGCGATCGCTCTAGCTATTAAATTGGTTTGGGCTGAATTGTTTGCTGTTAAAAACTTATTTTATTGGCATCAACTAGACATCGACTTTTCCCAAAGACAACTAGCCATTTTAATTCAACCAATTAATAATGCGATCGCTTCCGGGACAGTAACGATCAACTCACAAACCGCTTATATCGAAGCAACTTGGGGTTTGGGATATAGCCTCAAACAAGGAGAAGTAGATCCAG
>CALKUU010000109.1 GCA_937996665.1 uncultured Xenococcaceae cyanobacterium
TTGTCTAAGTAAAATAGCCCCAATATCAACCTGAGCAGCCAGAAAATTTGGTTCAATAGCTAAAGCACGACGATAAAGCTTTAAAGCCCCATCTAAATCACCTTGAGAATAAATAACCTTAGCAATCTGATAATGAACTAATTCATTTTCGGGATCTATTTTTTGAGCCTGCTTGAGAGTATCTAAAGCCTGAACAAGATTATTTTGACGGAGGAAAAGGGCGGCTAATTGCAAATGCAACTGACTATTATTGGGGTTATTTTCGATTGCTTTAGTAATAAAATCAATCGCCTGTGGGTAACGTCCTAGCTCGGTTAAGGCTGTCGCCATAATATTTTGGGCCTGAACATTGTCGCGATCTAAAGTGTTAATCCGATAATAGGTATCGATAACTTGTTCGTACTTCTTTTCTCTAAGCAGAACTACACCTAAGCCGAGATAGCTTTCAATATTTTGGGGTGCTAGATCGATCGCCTTTTCATAAGCTGCGATCGCCGATATATTTTCACCATTGTTGCCCAAGCTATAACCCAGTGCATAATAAAAACTAGCATTGTTTGGTTCTAAAGCAATAGCTTTTTGATAAGCATCTGTTGCCGCGCTATAGTTACGCAAAACTGCCTGTAAATAACCAATACTCGCAAAAATTTTCGGATTATTTCGCTCAAAAGAAGCTGCTTCGGAATAAGCATCTAATGCTTTCTGATATTCCTTACTCAGAACATATTTTTGTCCTTGAGTTAAAAGTCGATCAAGCTGCACTGCATTAGCGACAGCAAGCTCCGTCTCAGCAGAAACCACCTCAACTTGTGCAAGAGTAAAGGGGACGGGAATTAAACTCCAACAAAGACCAAGCAAACAAGATGAGATTGGCAACCTTAACATAATCTTGAAAATTTGCGAGCTAGTAAGAATAAGACAAGAAAAATAAAACCGTGGTCAAACTTTACCAAGTATAATTCGCAAATTTAAGAACTGGTTCTAACCCAGATTGTTTTGTGCTTCCTTAGCCACCTGCTCCATTTCATCTTGAGCTAATTTTTGTAGAATTGCTTGCGCCTCTACTCCGCCCAATCGTCCCAAAGCTTGCACTAATCGATAACGTACCTGCCAATCTTCGTTAGTAGCAAAAGGAATTAGAAGCGGAACTGCTCGCCCATCTCCGAGTTCACCTAAAGCGCCGATCGCCGCAGTTTGCAGAAGATTGTTGTCAGTATTTAGCGCTTCTATCAGTAAGTCGAAACCCCGAGGTTCTCCCAACTCACCGAGAGCAGCAATAATACTAAATTGGATTAACCATTCTGGGGTGTCGTGATACAACTGATTAAGATCGTCATAAGCTTCGGTTAGTTTTAGACCGCCAATCGCATCAGCAGCAGCGGCTTGCACATCTGGCTCTGGATCGTTAAAAAGGCGATCGCGCAGCAAATCTAAGCATTCGGGTTTATTGTCAATTCCCAAAGTATCGAGCTGGCTTACTGCCGCATAACGAACCCTCGTATTTTTATCTGTAATCAAAGGGATAATTAACTCAAAAGCAGTCGCAATTTCCAGATTACGTAGTTGATTGATTCCTCGAATGCGATCGCCAAAATCACTTGAGGCTAGTAGCTCCTTAGTTGAATCCAAGTTTTTAGTCATAGGTTCACATTTTTCCCTTGCGAATTATTCCGTTGCCAAAAATATCTCTTAAAAGTTTAGTTAAAAGCTTGTTGCTAAAATTTCCAACTTTCCTATTCTAGAAGAGATTACAAACCTTGATCAGCTCTAATTAGTAAGCCTATCGCCAGAAAATAGCAGTTAAGCTAAAAATAGCCAATCTTAAAAACAGCTAGGATTTTGAGACTAGATTAATCTCAATTCTGCAACTTCTCCATAAACAATAAATAAATAGACTATTTAATTTTGTCTGGGGAAGAGATAAATACGCAACAATATTAGGCAACAGTATCCAGCAACAACGAAAATTTAAGATAAAGCAGCATGCAAATAACAGCTACAGCAACATCCTTATTAGATTGGCAAGGAACAACTCTCGCTCTAGGAATTGAGGAAAAAGCCGAGCTGACAGGCGAGATTAAACAACTCGATGAAAAATTATCAGGTGCGATTAGTGAATTAATAGCCGATGAAAAATTTGAAGGCAAGCCAGCCACCTCAGTCAGCACAAGATTGAGTGGAAATAGCTCTTTTCGCAAACTAATTTTGGTCGGGCTAGGAAAATTAGCAGATTTAAGTACTGACGATTATCGCAATAGCGCAGCCGCGATCGCTAAATTGGCAAAAAAAGATGCCAGCCTCGGAATTAACTTACCCATAGAGGGTGATAAAGTGGCAATCACCCAAGCAATTACCGAAGGAATTCACCTCTCTCTCCATCAGGACAACCGCTTTAAATCTGAAGTAAAAGAAGATCAAAAATCTCAACTAGAAACAGTGGAATTACTGGGATTAGCTGGACAAGAAGCTGCTATTGCCAAAGCAGAAACAATCGTTTCTGGAGTTCTTTTAGCCCGAGAATTAGTAAATGCTCCTGCTAATGAACTAACTCCAATTACGATGGCAGAAACAGCCCAGTCAATCGCCCAGGAATATGGATTGGAAATCAAAATTCTTGAACAGGCAGAATGCGAGAATTTTAAGCAAGGAATGGGCTCATATCTAGGAGTAGCAAGAGCATCCGACATTCCCCCCAAGTTTATCCATCTCACCTATAAACCTCAAGGCACTGCCAAAAGAAAAATTGCGATTGTTGGCAAGAGTTTAACCTTTGATTCTGGTGGACTAAACCTAAAAACCGGTGGCAGTGGCATCGAAACCATGAAAATGGATATGGGGGGAGGCGCGGCAACCCTTGGCGCAGCTAAAGCGATCGCCCAGTTAAAACCTGATGTCGAAGTCCACTTTATTTGTGCTGCTACTGAAAATATGATCAGTGGCAAAGCCATGCGCCCAGGAGACATCCTCAAAGCATCTAATGGCAAAACAATTGAGGTCAATAACACTGATGCAGAAGGTCGTTTAACCTTAGCTGATGCTCTTGTCTATGCAGAATCATTGGAAGTAGAAGCGATCGTTGATTTGGCTACTCTAACTGGAGCTTGCATCGTCGCCTTAGGGAACGATATTGCAGGAATGTGGAGTAACAATGAAAATCTTGCTCAAGAGCTAAAAAATGCAGCTCAAGCAGCCGGCGAAAAATTTTGGCAATTGCCCATGGAAGAAAAATACTTTGAAGGCTTAAAATCTCAGATCGCTGACATGAAAAATACTGGGCCAAGAGCAGGAGGGTCAATCACTGCCGCCTTATTCTTAAAACAATTTATTAATGACACTCCTTGGGCACACCTAGATGTAGCCGGACCAGTTTGGGCTGACAAGCCAGATGGAACTCATAATGGAGGTGCAACTGGGTTTGCCGTAACAACTCTCGTCAACTGGATTTTGACCTGACCAAAATCTTAAAAGTGAAACCAAAAACTTTCACCACAACAAGAACCCAAACTCAAATCTAGTCAAGAAAAAGTTCTAATTAAACTAGTGTTTTTAATTAGAACTTTTTCGTTGCTTTAATAAAAATTCATCTTAATACGTAAAATCTTCAAGAAAATTTCATCTTATTCAGATTGACTTTCAGGGGTACCACGATTACTTTGTATACTGGGTGACATAAAGAACTTGATTCTCTCTGTTATCTTAAACTACGAAAAAACGAATATTTTAATCGGAGTTATCTCTTTTAATTTGGGGAATAACTAGGTTAGACTATCCGTTATAAGTTCCTTAAATTATGGTGTGAGGAAAATGTCTAAATCATTACGCAACTTGTTGCTGGCTGCTCCAGCTATCTTTGGTATTGCACTAAGTACTCCTGTGGTTGCACAAGAGGTTGATGCCAATTCCAACTTACTAAATCAATTAAATAATTACTCTAGTGAAGGAAGAGCCAACACTAGAAATCAAGTAACAAACGTAAATCAACTTCGTGATGTATCTCCAGCAGATTGGGCATACGAAGCATTGCGTTCTTTGGTTGATCGCTACGGATGTATTGCAGGTTTCCCAAATCAAACTTACCGTGGAAATCAAGCTCTATCTCGTTACGAATTCGCAGCTGGTCTAAATTCTTGTCTCAATCAAATTGAGCGTTTAGTTGCTTCTTCTGAAGCTGTTGTCCGCGAAGATATCGATACTATCAGCCGATTAACTCAAGAGTTTGAAGCTGAACTTGCTACTCTAAGTGGTCGTGTAGACGACATCGAAAGCAGAACTGCCTTCCTAGAAGACAATGCTTTCTCGACTACTACCAAATTAGAAGGTGAAGTAGTATTCGGTCTTGCTCAAGAGTTTAACTTCGACAACCAAGTTGTTCTTCAAGATAGAGTTCGTTTATCATTCGTATCCAGTTTCACAGGAAAGGATGCTCTATACACTCGACTAGATGCTGGTAACGCAACTGCTTTCAACGGAATTGAAACTGGTGCGTTTACTTATACCTTTGACAACAGCAACAATATTGAAATTGGTTGGTTGGCATACTATTTCCCAATCGGCGACAAAATTGATGTTTACTTGCCTGCAGCGTTTCCTTTATGGCAAGATTTCGTACCTACACTTAGCCCTTATCTAGATACGTTTACTGGAGCTTCTGGTTCTCTATCTAGTTTCGGTGAGTCTAGCCCCATTTACAAAATTGGTCTAGCTTCCGGTGGTGGTGTTGGTGTTAACTTCA
>CALKUU010000110.1 GCA_937996665.1 uncultured Xenococcaceae cyanobacterium
GAAAATCTAGAGCGTGCTGTTTTGCTCGAAAGATGGGTTCGTCCGAATTGAAGAAAGGCATTCTAAAGGAAGAAAATATAAATATTTTTTATTAAATCTTCACAATTCTACCTTTTTATAGGCATTTGTACACTGATTGTATCCATTTATTTTTCTGAATGCTTAATTATCAACAAATTAAGTAAAAATTTTGCCTAATTTTGGTGATTTAAGCCATAGGGAATAAAGTTCGGAGTTCGGAATTCGCTTGCCCTCGAATGGGGGGAGTTAGGAGTTCGTGGAGTTATTTTTGCTTTTACAGAGAAATGGCAGTCCAGATAGCCCAGCCATCAACTAACAACAAAAGAAAAGTACAACCTAGCAAAATAAAATACATCCAGGGTTGAGCCAAAGGACGAACATCTGAGGTGTCGATTCCGGTTTTTTCTTCGAGGAAAGCAACCATCTTGGCAAACCCAGCAATGCGCATCGGCAAGAGATAAGCGCGATCTTTGGCTGGGGTAACTAGGTAGTAAACTAGTCCGCCTTGACCAGTGGTTCGCATCCTTAAGGCAGCAACTTGTTCCCAGGGCAAAGACCAGCCAGGAATAATCTTGGAAGGAATCCAGCGAGGATAGGTTACTCGAATGCTAGACCCATCAAGAACTACTTTTTGTGCGAGTAGACCGTAGATGATGACTGCACCTATGGCGATACCGACCCAGAGAAAGTTGGGGCTGACAGGGGCAGCGGTGACTTTGGCGAGGAAGGGAAGGGGAATAGTGAGGGCGAGATATAAAAGGAGAAGGGTATATCTGATTAGTGGGGAGATGTTAAAGGTTTTTGAATCTGTTTGAGGCGTTTGGGCGATGGTCATTCTTTGGATATGTAAAGTTGGGTTTAATGGTTATTTTAGCGTTGTTGATTGTGGCTTTTGGCTATTGTGAACTCAACAAGTTTAAAACCGACCTCTCCCCAACCCCTCTCCTAGGGCTTAAAATATTGATTTCTTCGTTAGATAATAAACTATTATTTCTTGTTCTTCTCCTTTTAGGAGGGGTTAGGGGAGGTAAAAAGGCAAGAGGGCAAAAGAGAAGAGGGCTATGTAGTCCTGGGGGCGACGCAGACAACACGGAAACCAAAAGGGCTGTAACGCTCACCTCGCAAAGTGTCCTTGCGAATTGCTGAGCGACAGTAATGAGGATTGCTGTACCAAGAACCACCACGCATTACTTTTGTGTTGCTAGCTTCTATTAGCCTAGACATCCAATTATTTGACGAATCTTTGTAATTATTTTGCCAGTTATCTTTGCACCATTCCCAGACATTTCCGTGCATATCGCTTAAGCCAAAATTATTTGCTAGCTGGAAATAATCTACTGGAGTTGTTTGCTTTCTATATTTGCCTTTAACCCCTTTTCCAAAAGTGTAGTTTCCATCGTAATTTGCAACTTCAGTAGAAATAGTTTCACCAAAGTGAAATGGGGTAGTTGTTCCAGCCCTACAGGCATATTCCCATTCAGCCTCAGATGGTAAACGATATTTATTTTCTGTTATTTGGCTTAATTGCTGACAAAACTTCTTAGCTTCATCCCAAGAAACCGTTTCCATTGGGTTTTGCGGATTTTCTTTAAACCTTGAAGGATTATTCCCCATAATCTTTTGCCATTCAGCTTGAGTTACAGGATATTTTCCCATCCAAAAAGAAACAACTTTTATTTTGTGCTGTGGCTTTTCATCACTATGACCCTCCCCTTCTGGCGAACCCATCATAAATTCACCACCAGGAATTCTCACCATATCCAGAAAAACATTATTTCCTAGTTCTTCTCGATAAAATTCTGCCTCTCTAGTCTTTCGACTATTTTCTTTGCCAAACTCATCAACTGTAATTACTTCAAAGGAAAACTCTTGAATTTTGGAGGTTATTGGTTTTTGATCCTCTTCAGTTGTTTCAGGCTTTTTGGTATCTCTAGATTCTTCCTGTTTTTCTGAATTAGCGGAGCTGCGATTTCCAGTATTGTCGCCTTGAATATAATCCCCTTGAACATTCTCGTTATAATTACCTTGATGAATATGAATAACCCTTTCAGCTCGATTGACGTCATCTTCTTGTTTAGTTGTTTTTCCATTAGACGAGCCAATCTGAGAAATTTCAGCAACCTCTTCATTGATTAACCCTAACTCCTTCTGAAGACCTTTTAACTCTTGCTGAGTTTCTGGATCTAGGGGATTCAATCCTGCCGCAATAGTAGCTTCTAAAAGTTCTTTATATTGAAGTTTTGCTTGTTCAATTTTGCTGATCTCAGAATCTAAAATCTGATTAGCTTCATCCTCCGCAAGTCCTTGCTTCTTAGCAAAATTAATTAACTGAAACTTAGCGATGGGTGTTAATTTGCGCTCAGCAACATACTTGGCAACACGCTCTAGAAATACTTGTTTGCCATCTGGTTTAATCGGTTCAGCAGGTATTGATATTGGTTTGGCTTCAGGAATTCCTAAACTATCTTTAGTTAATAAAACTGGCTTAAGATGCTCTGGTAACTTGCTTAAGACAGCTTCTACCGAAATCAATTTTCGGGGTTCTTCTCTGGTTCGACCAGAGCTATTGTCATACTCCCAAAGAATCGCATTACTACCCAAAGCAAAAGCCTCCTCAAAGTTTCTGCCATAACCCAAACTGTCATAAAACCCAATCGAAAAAGCGATCGCTGCTTTGTCATAGATAGTATCTTTCATGCCAATGACATAATCCACATGCTGCACGATCGCCTTAGCCTGAACCTCTGCATAACAAGCATTGAGTAAAACACATTTAACCATTGGGAAAGCGGCAAACAACCCAGCCAAGGCATCCCCCGAAACTTCTTTCGATGCCCCAGCCTCATCGCTAATAATCAAACTAGTTTCCCCAGAACCATGTCCCGAAAAATGAACAATATCTGGCTGATATCTCAGTAAAGCCCGACGAAAATCCTTGGGGCGCACTTCCCAGCGTTGAATTAACTCAAATTCTGAAGACAATTCCGAGCTATCGATCGCATCTTGAATTTCTCGTGCTTCTCTTTCTAAATTGAGACGACTTGTAGATTCTGGATTAGCAGCAAGAAAGAGGATTTTCATCTCTGGGACAATTCACAAAAACAGATACTTAAACTTAAGGCTATCTTATCCTTTTGACTTGTTAAATATCTTCGATGATCGTTTTTCTAAATGGTTTGGATTCGACACTTTGCTAAATTCAACTGAAACAATTCTCAATCGTGCGCTGTATTTTAGAGTTTATCTGAGAAGCATCAATAATTATTCACCAAAAGCTAAATTCAATCGGGGGATGCTTCCCCCGCGCCCCCAAATATTGGGAAGGGTTACGACCTCCCCATATGCGAAGCGGTATCCCTTGGGAAACCCCTGCCGTATAGATGGATAGACGGACAAAATAGTTATCAGATTCTACTGGCGAGAATTCGTCCTAAAAATAGTTTTAAATTGTAGGTTGGATTTGCTGTAGCCTAAACCAGTAAAGATAATGCCAGCATTGGGTTT
>CALKUU010000111.1 GCA_937996665.1 uncultured Xenococcaceae cyanobacterium
GTTGATATTAACTCCCTAGAATCAGTTATCGAAAGTGTTCTTTCTCTGGGAAACGGAATAAATTCGTCATCAGAACAAGAAATTGATCCTGATATTGTTGGTACATCAGGAAGCGAACAACTTAATGGAACTAAATTCAACGAAGAAATAAGGGGGTTAGCAGGGAATGACACTCTGCGTGGACGACTTGGAGAAGATACACTTCGTGGTGGTGCAGGGAATGATTCTCTAATTGGCGGAAACGGAAATGATTCTCTGGTTGGGGAAGAAGGTAACGATAACCTTAACGGTGGTAATGGGAATGACTTTCTCAACGGAGTAGGAGACAATGATTTTCTGAGAGGTGGCAGAGGCGATGACACCCTTGTCGGCGGTCTTGGTTCCGATACTGTCACTGGCAATAGAGGAGAAGACCTTATTTATGGAGATCTAGAACTTCTTGCTCCGAATGTAATTGATTTTCCTGAGTTAGGAGAGGCAGATCTTCTCAATGGAGGACTCGGTAATGACACCATTTTTGGCGAGGGTGGAGATGATACTCTGCTTGGTGGCGCTGGCAATGATGAGCTGAATGGTGGAATAGGCAACGATGTCTTAACTGGAGCTATAAAAAATGGTGTCCATTTTGACACTCTTTCCGGTGGTGCTGGCGCTGATCAGTTTATCTTAGGCAGAGAGAACAGACCTAGCAATCAAAGCTTTTATCAAGGAACTGGCTCAGCAACCATTACTGATTATGATCCAAGAGAAGGGGATGTAATTTTGGTTTCTGGTTCTGTGAGAGATTACACTCTCGCCAATCAAACCTTTATCGGTTTAGACGGAACTATTTCGCTCTCGACGGAAATTAGCCTCAATGGCGATCTCATCGCCCTAGTTCAAGGTGTGGAACAAACTAACGTAGTGCTAACAGAGTTTTAAGGCTTGTTTCTTAATCTACTCACTTCAGCAAAGTAACAGCTATTTAACCTAAAAAAAATGAGAAGTACAGCGATCTCTTATTTGCTCAAGTTGGGAATTGTTTTCGCTTTAATAATCCCCCAAGTGGCAAAGGCTCAGGTCATTCCCGATCAGACCTTGCCAGATAACTCAGTAGTAAATCCTGATGGTGATACTTTAAACATCGAAGGGGGAACTACCAGTGGTACAAACCTCTTTCATAGTTTTGAACAGTTTTCTGTCCCTCTAGATGTCACTGCCTCTTTTAATAACGCTCTCGATATCCAAAATATCTTTTCTCGGGTCACAGGAGCCGATCTTTCTAATATCGAAGGGATTCTGGCAACCCAAGGCAGTGCCAACTTATTTTTGATCAATCCCAACGGGATTATCTTTGGGGAAAATGCCGCCCTAAATGTCGGTGGTTCTTTTCTGGCAACTACTGCCGAAAGTGTTCTTTTCGAGGATCAGAGTAGTTTCTCAACAGCAGCAAATAATCCCTCTAATCTACTTACAATTACTGCACCCATAGGCTTGAACTTTGGTTCAAATCCTGGAGATATTAGCAATTTTTCTTTTGCCTTCGATCCTGACATAGATGATTTCGTGGGTTTGGAAGTCTTGCCAGGCAATACGATCGCTCTTATCGGGGGAAATGTAGAGATTGCGGGAGGAATTATCACAGCCAATGAAGCGAGAGTAGAATTAGGGGCAGTAGCTGGCAACAATCAGGTTACTCTAGTTGCCGATGAGCTTGGCTTCCAACCCAATTACCAAGCTGTTCAAAGTTTTCAGGATATTAACCTCAATACCTCAGGATTTATTATTGGCATCGGCGAGGTTGGGACAGATATCCAAATTCAGGGAGAAAATGTCTCTTTTTCCGAGGGCGCTCAAGCAATTTCAGTTGCTTTTGGCACAGAGGCAGGCGATATTCTCGTAAGTGGTTCAGAATCTATAACGATTGATGGCACTGATGGAGTTTTTTCTAGTGGTATTTTTAATGATGTGGAGGAAACTGCCACAGGCGAAGAAAATACGGTAACGATTACAACTAGGCAGCTAACTCTTGCCAACGGTGGACAAATTAATGCCAACACTTTTGGGGATGGTCAAGGAGCCAATATTAATATTCTTGCTACCGATTCAGTATCAATTGCGGGTAGTGGAATAGTTGAAGAAACCGTAGCTCCTAGTGCCATATTTTCACAAGTGAACTTTGGAGCTTCAGGAAATGGTGGCTCGGTAGAAATCACGACTCCAAGACTTACATTAGAAAGTGGGGGGCAAGTAAGTGTTTCTACTTTTGGGGATGGTAATGCGGGTGAGCTAATTGTTAGCGCTTCAGATTTTGTTCAACTAATAGGTCAAGATACAGAGAGCAATAACCCTAGTGGTTTATTTTCAGCTGTTCAACCTGGTTCAACTGAGGGTAATGGCGGAAGTATTATTGTTAGTACCCCTCGACTCAGCATATTAGATGGTGCACAAATTATTACTGCGGCTTTAGGCAATGGGAATGGGGGTAACCTGACTCTTGAAGTAGCTGAAACTATTTTGATTAGTGGTGTTGGTGCTCTGGGCGATGGCTTTGATACGAGTGGTTTATTCGTTTCGGCTGAGCCTTCATTTATTGATGATGATGGCAATCTGGTTTTAACGACTGCTGATGCTGGAAGCTTAAACTTAACCACCAATGAATTGATTATCGAGAATGGGGCGCGGATCTCTGCGGATACTTTTGGTCGTGGCTTGGGCGCTGATGTCAACCTCGATGTGGCTCAGTTGACCCTTCGGAATGGGGGTTCTATTGGGGCTGGATCTTTACTGCAACCATTGGGATTTACGGGAGAAAATGTCACTGACGATATTCGCGGCAATGGTGGAAATTTAACTGTTAATGCCTCGGAATCCATTGAAATTAGCGGAACAGGGAATGTTGGGGAAACCATAGTCGAGAGTAGCCTATTTACAAGCTCTGAGGGGACAGGAAATTCGGGAAGTCTGAACGTAACTACACCTACTTTAACTATTGCCGAATCAGGAAATATTAATGTTAGTGCTTCGGGAACAGGGGAAGCTGGAAGCTTAACCTTAGATGTGCAGAACCTAAGCTTGGATGGTGGTAGTCTTACCGCTGAAACTAGTACGGGTGACCAGGGCAATATCACTTTAAACAATAACAACTCCTTGATACTCCGTAACAGTAGTCAAATTACGACTAACGCCCTGGATCAGGCAACTGGGGGAGATATAACTATTTCTTCTGAGGCGATCGCTCTACTCGATGGCAGTAATATCACTGCCAATGCGGTAGAAGGTCAGGGTGGCAATATTTCTCTAACTACTCAGGGTATTTTCCAAGAACCAGATACTAGCATCACCGCAGCTTCCGATCTAGGAATTGATGGCACAATCACTGTTAATAGTCCCGATGTAGATCCTGCCTCCGGTCTATTCGAGCTGCCAGATATCCCTATCGACGCTGCCAACATTTTTGCCCAAGACTTGTGCAAATTTGAAGATGAAAAAATTGCTAAAGGTAGCTCCTTTATTCTGAGTGGTCGAGGTGGTTTAATTCCCACTTCCGAGCAGTCTCTGGATAATCTCAATAACGTAGTTAGCTGGGCAAACCGTGATGATATTCAGGTCAGTCAAAACGGATTAGTAGGAGTTAGCCAAAGACCAAAGAATAATCAAGAAATTGATAACTCCAAAATCCAACAATCCCAAGGCTGGTTAATCGGCAAAGATGGACAGGTTTGGTTAGTTGCTGATGCTCCCGAAGCTACGCCTCAAAATTTAGGAATTATTCATCCTAGTTGTGAGGCAAAGAATTAAAAAATGTAACCAAATTGAATAATATCTCTCAGTACTACTGATATATCACCAGATAGAACAAGTAAGGGAATCTGGATTAATGAATATTAACTGGAGCAAGCTAGTCGTCAGTCTACTATTTTGGCTAACCACAGAAATCCTCTTAGGCATGATTGGGTTGGATGACTTGGCAGACTATAGCGAATTTGTTTATCAAAAGACTTTTATAATTATGCTCGGCTGAACAAAAAAATCAAAAAAGTGTTGAAGTATCTAATGAAACCCACTTTAAATTTTAAGTTTAAATTCATCCAAATATTTTGGTTGTTAACTGTGGCTTTTTTCTCTACTACTGGAGAAATTAAAGCTCAGACCTTAACTCCACCCCTACCACCCCAAAGTAGTCCCACTCAACCAGAAACTCTTCCCCCGTTAGAAGAACTATTGCCTAATCTTCAACAATCGCCTTCGGAAGACTCTGGAGATCCCAAAATAGGTGTTCCTGATACGGTTTTTATTCGGAAATTTTCTATAGTTGGCAGTACTGTTTTTAGTCCAGAGGAATTAGCCACAGTCCTCGAACCATTTACAGGCAGACGAGTTTCCTTTACCGAACTTTTGTCTGCACAACAAGCAGTTGACAGACTATATATCGAAAATGGCTATATCACCTCAGGTACTTTCCTCCCTCCCCAAAAGTTAACAAAGGGAATTGTCACTATCGAAGTAATTGAAGGAACTGTCGAAGAAATCAAACTCCAGGGTTTAACTCGCTTAGATCCTGACTATGTTCGCAGCCGCCTCGAAATTGCCACCAAAGCACCTCTTCAGCAAGAAAAGCTCCTCAATGCCTTACAACTGCTCCAATTAGATCCTCTAATTGAAAACTTAGCAGCGGAGCTGACAGCAGGCACAAAAACGGGAACTAGCATCCTAGAGCTGGAACTCAAAGAAGCTGACCCTTTTGATTTAACTTTTAGTTTTGACAATTTTCGTGCCCCTAGTGTGGGGACAAATCGCCTCCAAGCTAAACTGACTCATCGTAATTTACTGGGCTTGGGCGATCGCTTTAATATTGGTTACCTCAATACCGAAGGTAGCGATTCCCTGAATGACCTCAATTACACTTTGCCGATAAATGCCCGTAATGGTACTCTCAATTTCCGCCTCAACTTTACCGACAGCGAAATTATCGAGGAACCCTTTGAGCCATTTGAGATTGAATCGGAAAATACAACTTATGAATTTACTTTTCGTCAGCCTCTAATTCAGAAACCGAACAAAGATGTAGCGATCGGCTTAACTTTTTCTCGCAATGACTCGGAACTTACTATAGCTGGTGAACCTGCTGCATTATCGCGAGGAGCAGAGGCAGATGGAGAGACCCATATTAGTGCCTTACGTTTTTTTCAGGAATACACTAACCGCAACGCCAAGCAGGTTTTTGCTTTACGGTCTCAGTTTAGTTTGGGGGTTAATCTGTTTGACGCCACGATCAATGGAGATGATGTTCCTGATAGTGAGTTTGTTTCTTGGCGCGGACAGGTGCAATATCTCCGACTGCTCAATCCTGATTTAACTATGCTATTGCGCTCCGATTTACAGTTTGCGAACGAAGCACTAGTTCCGGTTGAGCAATTTAGTTTAGGTGGTGCTCTTAATGTTAGGGGTTACCGTCAGGATGCTTTGCTTGGGGATAATGGGTGGTTTAATTCAGCAGAAATTAGGGCTACTGTGATGCGAATTCCCAAATGGAAAACAAGTTTACAGCTCACTCCTTTTATTGATTTTGGGACGGTCTGGAATTCAGACGATCTGAGCATTAGTACCAATACGCTACTCTCAACAGGTATCGGCTTACGTATTCAAGTTAGTGACTATTTAGCTGCTCGCCTAGATTGGGGTATTCCCTTAGTAGAAATCGAAACTAATGGTGACACCTTGCAAGAAAATGGTGTTTATTTTTCAGTCGAAGTCAAACCTTTTTAGTTAGTCGGCAATTATTATTCAGTGGCTTATTATGCATAACATCAACAAGATTTTACTCCTTGCTTTTGGTACCTTGGGGCTAGCTTTTTTCAGTCCTAAAACAAATTTGGTTTATGCCCAAACAGTTCAGGGTTTGAACTTGGAGCGGCAGGCAGAACAACTTTATCAAGAACACAACTATTCTCAAGCGATTAGTCTCATGAATAAGGCGATCGCTAGATATCAGCAAACTGGCAATACTTTCGACCAAGTGATCGCTGCTCGTAATTTAGCGTTGCTTTACCAAAAAATGGGTTCTTGGCAACAGGCAAAGCTAACTATTGCCCAAACTGAGGAGCTAATTGCCACTTTAGATAAGCAAACAGCTAAAAATGAGTTGTTTGCCCAACTTTTGGAAGTTAAAGGGCAAGTTGAATTATCTTTAGGGCAGCCGCAACAAGCTTTGGCAACCTGGAAAAAAGCCACTTCTCTTTATCAACAACAAAAAAAGATTGCCGGTTTTACCCAAGGGAAAATTTATCAGGCGATCGCTTTGCAATCATTGGGTCTCTATTCCCAAAGCATCAAAACCCTCAGCGAAGTTAATAGCCAACTCGAATCTCAAGCCAACACCAAAACCAAAGCCGAAGCACTTCTTAAAATTGGTAATGCCCTAAATCGGGTGGGTAGATATCAAGTAGCCAAAACTAACTTGGAATCGAGTCTAAAAGTTGCCCAAGATCTAGCTTCTCAAGATTCGGTAAATCAAAATCAGGAAACTCAAGAACTTAGTGCTGAAATTTTGCTCGGTTTAGGTGATAATCAGCGATCGCAAAATCAGCCAGAGTTAGCCTTAGACTTTTATCAAAGGGCGATCTCTAAGACAAGTAACCAAGATCTTGTTTTGAGAGGGAAGCTCAATCAATTAGCTGTCCTAATCGATCAACAAGCTCTTCCCTCGGCTCAGCAAAAAGCCACTGAGATCGAAAAACTATTAACTACACTTCCCCCAGGACAAACAACAATCCAAGCTCAAATAAGCCTTGCTCGCAACCAGATTAAGTTAGAGCAAAACTCTACTCAAACATCGCAACTACTAGTTACGGCAATTAAGCAATCGCAGGCTTTAAAAATTAGTAGAACCGAAGCCGAAGCCTTGGGCGTTTTGGGGAATCTGTATGAGCGCCAACAGCAATGGCAAGAAGCACAGAAAACAACCGAAAGAGCCTTGATAATTTCTCAGGGCATCAATGCCAAAGAGCTGAGCTATCAATGGCAATGGCAATTAGGTCGAATTTTCTTGGCTCAAGATGAAAGCCAGCAAGCGATCGCTGCGTATACCCAAGCAACTAATAACCTGCAAACTCTCAGAAGTGACTTAGTTAGTATTAGCTCCGATATTCAATATTCTTTCCGAGAAAAAATAGAACCAGTCTATCGTGAGTTAGCAGCCCTATTGTTGCAGCCAGGGGCGACTCAAGATCAATTAAATCAGGCGCGTAACCTGATCGAATCTTTACAAGTAGCTGAGTTGGATAACTTTTTTCGGGATGCTTGTTTGGATACTCAACCTCAGCAAGTAGACCGCATTGATCCTCAGGCAGCAGTTTTTTATACTATTATTTTGGGCGATCGCTTAGAAGTAATTGCGGCGATTCCTGGTCAATCCCTAGTTCACTATAGTAACGATTTACCTCCATCGGAAATTGATATCGTTGTGACTTCGGCTAACAGCCAAATTAATAGTCCGCGCCGTCTCAATCTGCAATTTTTACAGCAAACTTATGATTGGTTAATTCGTCCTGTCGAAGCTGACCTCGAAGCCAGCAATATAGAAACTTTAGTGTTTGTCCCTGATGGAATTTTAAGAAATCTCCCCCCAGCAACACTACATGATGGCGAGCAATATTTAATCGAAAAATATGGTGTTGCGATCGCTCCTAGTTTGAAACTAGTTGAACTAGGCAGCCAAGATAAAACTCGACAAGAATTGCTATTAGCAGGTCTTTCTCAACCTCGGCAAGGGTTTTCTAGTTTACCTGGCGTCAAGACAGAAATAGAAGAGATTAAACCTCTATTCGCCTCGGAAGTCCTGTTGAATGAGGGCTTTACCGAGTTGAACTTTAACCGTTCTGTTAGTAAAACTCCTTTTCGGGTAGTTCATCTAGCTACCCACGGGCAGTTTAGCTCTAATGCCGAAGATACTTTTGTTTTGACTTGGGACGATCGCATCAATATTGATGAATTAAATAGTTTAATTCGGGGTGACAGCAAAAAACTGCGTCCAGTTGATTTGTTGGTGCTTAGTGCTTGTGAAACAGCGATCGGCGATCAAAACTCGACTTTAGGTTTGGCAGGAATTGCGGTTCGGGGAGGGGCGCAAAGTACGATCGCCTCTCTTTGGTCAGTTAGCGATCGTGCCACGGTTGCTTTAATGACTAGCCTATATAAAGAATTAGCTCAAACAGGAGTCACTAAAGCCGAGGCATTAAGGCGCGCCCAAGTATCGATCTTGAAAACTCAAAAATTCTCTCATCCTTTTTTCTGGTCTGCATTTATTTTGGTAGGGAATTGGCAGTAATAGGTTGAACTCAAAGACGATCTTGCTCAATATCGGCAAACATTTCCGCTGCCGTTTCGTATCGCATGAAGTCAGAAGCTTTAATTGCAAGAGGGAGTTGCTGAAACTCTGCCATAATCCAGTCACAAAAATCATTGATCGTTGTTTCAGAAATTTCTGCTTGGTCTTTGTCTAGATACAGTCGGGCTAAAATCTTGACTCGATCCTTCATTGCGATAACCTCCTCAACTTTATCTAAGTCTTGGTTTTAGGGATTGTTTCTGGAAAAATTGCTCCTCAGTTTAGCGAGCTGGCTAAGTTTTCTTGGATAACTTGAAAATTCCCTATAGGTTTAATGTATTAAATATTGATGATAGGACCTATGAGGTAGCTCAAAGAGAAAATTTTTATCTTTGAAATTAGTTTTCAGATTAGTAATGGCCATAAATTACTCAACCTAATTTATCTTGAATACCTATATAGTGCAGCTTCATTAAGCACGTTTTGCTGAAATCTGTTTTTATTTTCTTTTTTAGTCGATAACAGTCGATCGCTCTATTGCCGACAAGTATCTATAATCATTCAGCCGATCGCACTTATATTGGCCCCTATACTTGTATATCTGGCTATGGCAAGATCGAAATTGGTGAGGATTGCCTAATTGCTTCTCATTCAGCAATCTATGCTCATAATCATAGTTTTTCTGATCTCGACAAAAAATCAGAGATCAAGGATTTACAGTCAAAGGAATTAAGATTGAAGATAATTGCTGGTTAGGTGGCGGAGTTAAAGTACTTGATGGAGTTACTATTGGTAGTGGCAGTGTAATTGGGGCAGGTGCAATCGTTACCAAAGATATTCCTCCCAACTCTGTGGCAGTTGGTGTTCCTGCAAAAGTTATTTCTAAGCGTAGTTGATTTCAGAGTTTATGGTTATTTAATTACTAGTCTTCTTGTAAACTCTTTTTGCTAAATTCTGTAGTGGAGAAACTGAGATTAACAATGCTTCTCGCCCGATTCAATTAGATGAGATGCAAGCTTTTCGTGAAGGAGGGGTGGCTTATATTGAGCTGCCCGTAGCTTTCGATGCGCTGACTGTCGTGGTCAACCCAGCTAACAATTGGCTTGATTCAATCACAACTGAAGAGTTGGCTAAAATTTAGTCACCAGAAGCCGAAGGAAAAATTACGCGCTGGAATCAGATGAAACCTATGATTTTTCACAAAGTGGATAATAGGGGTTGAAACTTAAGTCTAATTTCTTCAGTTTCCATTTTCGAGTTTGATTTAGAACAATACCTGCACCAGCATACAGTCTTGCTGAATTGCTGGTGAGCAATGCCGAGCGAATTCCTACCACAAACTCGCTATTACCTCGATAATCGATCCAACCGAGGGGTGCAGCGTAAAGATTGCGTTGAAAGTTTTCATGGCGCTGTATTTGCTGACAGGCAAGATTTTGAGGAA
Source organism: uncultured Xenococcaceae cyanobacterium (assembly GCA_937996665.1). GTDB lineage: Bacteria > Cyanobacteriota > Cyanobacteriia > Cyanobacteriales > Xenococcaceae > Hyella. The sequence continues at coordinate 9,753 of CALKUU010000111.1, forward strand.
TACCTCCGACAGCAGGAGTAGGATGAAGAGTAGAAACTAAATCTAAAGCATGAATTTGATTAGTTAGTTTGGCTCGAATTGGTGTCCATAGGTGCTGGATATTAGCTAGTCGAAGAAGCTGAGGTGAGTCAGCAAATAGTGGAGTTAATTTTAACTTAATAAGTTGTTCTCTAATAAATTCTCTAACTAGTTGATGTTCTGCTATTTCTTTATCATTATTCAAGAGACTTTCTGCTAATTGGTTATCTTCAATGTCTGTTTTACCTCTGGGGGCAGAACCAGCTAAAGCATCAGT
>CALKUU010000112.1 GCA_937996665.1 uncultured Xenococcaceae cyanobacterium
TGCTTTACAAGAATTTATAAGTCGATCTCAGGCTAGAAGCTTTAGCGATGGCACGATTGCTAACTTATCAATTCAAGAATACTGGTCTGCTGATCTTCCACCTCAAGGCAGTGAGCAAATGCTTGCTTATTATGTTGCCAAAAATTCTTCTTTTTTAGATTTGGAAGAGTTTGCAACGATTGTTTTTTTTTTGAATCAGAAGACGACCTTAACGATACAGAGCGACTTGCATTTAAAAAATTGCAAGGATTACACAAACTCGATACTTCTCTATTTGTTCAAGAATGGAATTATCATTGTGCCAAACTAACTAAACCACCGCTAAAACTTGAGCCAAGATTAATTCAAAAAGCTTATGCCATTAAGAATAAATGGAACTATAAGTTCTATGTAGCCAGTGGTAAAGAAGATTATTTTGCTTGTGTTTGGTCTACTTCTGCTTGATCTTAACGAGGTAAATCCAAACGAACATAACCCTGCAAACTATCTCGACCAGGATTGTTGCCAAAAGTTTCTGCATGCGAGATATGGTGCCAACGCAAACCAACTAATAAATGCTTGTCATTTTTGAGCTTAATGCTGGCACCGCCTCCTAACTGAGGAGTAAAGTTAAACGCAGCAGCTCGACGGGGAACATCATTAGTAGTAATTAAAATTCCTGCTCCGCTATCAAAATAGATCGACCAATTCTCCCGCTTAGCAAAATGCCAGCGAAACATACCATTCAAGTTAAAACCAACAGCATTTTCCCCTGGTTGGTCGAAATAAAGCGTATTCACGCCTAAATTAATACTGTGTCTGTTAAATAAAAACTCGGAAAGACCAACTCCAACTAAGCCAAATCGGCGAGGATCTTCTTCTAGTCCATCTAGAGTTGTTGCTGCTGAGCCTTGGATATACCAAGTTTTATAACCTTTTTCAGCAAATTGAGGATTTGTTGTTATTTGCTCGGTTTCTCCATAATTGTTTTCTACTTCTGTATCCAGATTATTTGGTTCTAGATCATTAATTTCTAGTTGTTCAGACCTGGCTGGCAAGATTGGACTGAGAGCGATCGCAAATGCAGCTAAGAGTAATGAGGTGAATTGCAATGCGCCAGGCATTAAACTCGTAATTCGGTTAGATTTAATTTTCTGAGAATTGTGGTCTTGAGAGAATTTATCAATCATAATTGACAGCAAAAATTCGCTATATAGTTGTTCTGGGACTAACAAGGACAAAAACTAACACAGGAGTAGAAAAATCAGCAGATCTTTCTCTCTTCATTCGGATGCTTCTCTTTAAGTCTGTTAGCAGTTCAGCTTGTTTCACCGCCACTATATTTAAACCTAACAATGTCTAATTTCATAAATGTCTAGCTTCCAAAATCAAAACTGGAGCAAATTATTAGTAACTTTTATAGCGATCGCTATTTTGTCGTTAGGAGTTTTTTTTCGATTTGCCAACCTAGATCACAAGGTGTTTTGGATAGATGAAGTGGCAACTGCGGTCAGGGTATCTGGTTACTCGATTCCTGAAGTGGTCGAGGATTTGCAACAGCAAGATCTGGTAACTCGTTCTGATTTACTGACTTATCAACAACTAACTCCACAAAGAAATTTAGGGCATACTTGGCAAGCTTTAACTTCTAGCCCCGAACATGCTCCGTTGTATTTTCTCTTAACCAGATTGTGGTTAGATTTCTGGGGTGATTCGATTACGACAATGCGCAGTTTATCAGCGTATTTGAGTCTTTTAATTTTTCCTAGTTTATATTGGCTACTTACAGAACTCTTTGCTCAAGCTTTAGTTAGTTGGCTAGGGGTAGTTTTAATATCTGTGTCTCCTTTTTATGCTGCTTATGCTCAAGAAGCCCGTCCCTATAGTTTATGGACAGTGGCAATTTTATTGATGGGAGCAAGTTTGCTCAGAGCGTTTAGATTAGGGCGATCGCAAGATTGGGTCTGGTATGGACTGAGTTTAATTTTAGGTTTGTATACTTCTTTGCTCTCGGTTTTTGTCGCTGCTTTTCAAGGATTTTATTTGTTGCTCTTGCCTAACAGACGCAAATTACTCAAACCATATTTTTTAACTAGTGCGATCGCCCTTCTTTGTTTTTCTCCTTGGTTGTGGGTGATTTTTTCTAAGCTACAAACTCTGCAAGACAATACCAGTTGGTTACGTACCAGCATGGACTTAGTTGTCATGTTTGCTACTTGGATCGGCACAGTTTTGCTAATTTTTGGCGACCTTCCTCTATCTCCAGAAGCTGACCTAGTGCAAGTTGTAATCGCTATAGTCGCCACTTTGTTGTTCTCAATTCTGTTATGTGGATTAGTCTCTCGCTGGCAAAGTTGGCGTAATGCTGTCAGTAGAGTCCTTAAATATTTACTAGCTACTGGTTTAACTTTGGTTCTGGTCGTTGGTCTTCACTTGATCAAGCAACTAGATCTAGACCTTGTCACCTTGATTGGGGCGCTTATTGCCGTGATTATCTTGGGATTTGCTGGCTATGCTTTATTCTTTCTGGTTAAAAATAGTCAGCGATCGCAATCTCTATTTGTGATTAGTTTGCTGCTCTCTTTACCTGTGCCTTTATTGGTGAACGATTTAGTTTTTGGCGGTCAGAGTTCTAGTTCCCCCAGATATCTCATTCCTTATCAATTGGGGATCTTAATCGCCGCTGCTTATACTCTTGGTTATTATTTTCCTCAGCATTGGCAAGATCTTAAGCAAGCTAAGGTTTGGACTCTAATAACTATGTTCTTTATTGGCTTAGGGATTTTTTCTTGTCAGCGAAATCTCCAGATCTCACCGATTTATCTTAAGAGTCGTAATGTGGATAATCCTGCGATCGCCAAAATTATTAATCAGCAATCCCAACCTCTCGTTTTATTCGAACCGATATCTGCTTTCGATACTCTTTCTTTGAGCCATCTGCTTCGCTCTCAAGTTAAATTTAAGTTGATCGAGAACTATCTAGAGATTAAAGAGCATTTGGATTCGTTCGAGCCTATTTATATAGTTAGCCCTTCACCAACATTCAAAACTGAGTTAGCTCAAGATCAACAATTAAATTTACAGCCAGTTTTTCAAGCAAAATTAATCACTCCAGGACAATTTACCTTAGAGCTTTGGAAAGTTGAGCAGCAATGAAAACAATTCCCAAAATCAAAGGCTATGTTGCCAACAAGAAAAACAGAATTGTTTTTCTCTATCGTCAAAGTAATAAAGTCACCTATCTAGCAGTCTTAGATTATGCGCGAGGCAAAGAAACGATTACAATCGGCTCGCGCTTTTATGGCAAAATCTATCCGAATCGTTGCGACATCTCTGCTGATGGAGCTTATTTTTTATATTTTGCAATGGGGAGTTCACAGCAACAATATCAAAAGCAACTATATTGCTGGACGGGAATTTGTCGACCACCAAATATCAAAGCAGAGTTACTGTTTGCCCATGGTGATACTTGGGGTGGTGGGGGCAGATTTGTTGATGAGCGGACTATCTTTGTTGATCCTGGCATGGAACCCGATTTTGACAAAGAAAAAACTTATGAGTTGGCTCAGTTTCAGATTACTTTTAAAGGTTCAAGAGAATCTTGGCATTTTGGTAATGATTGGCAACTGATAGCAACCCAAATCAATCCTGACTATGGAGCTAAGTATCCCATTCCAAAAACTTGGACAAAGACCCAGGGAAATCTAACTTTAGTTAAGCATTTAAATTACACCACTTTTCTCAAAAACAAAGATGGTCACACCCTGGGAGAATATGATCTCCATAATTATGAGCTAAAAACTAAAAACAGCAATTTGACCCATCCTTTAAACACCGAAGATTCAATTTGTTTATGGGCTGACTTTGATAATTATGGCAGGTTAGTTTTAGCAAGAAGGGAACAAGTATTTATTTATCGCAACTTACAAGACTTTTTGCAAAATAAACCACTTACAGTCTTTGATTTTGAAACATTATTAGCTTCACAGAGAATCAAAAATTAAAGCGATCGCCTCTATTCGCACATCTCGATTCATTTCAGATCTCTAAAGTTCAGACATCCCATCAAATGAACACTCAATAAAACCCGACTATTCTTATGAACATTAAGTAGAGAAAAAATCTAATCGTGATCAATTCACTACAAAAGAAACACTCAGATTTAAGATTCGATTTCGCTTCAAGTAAACTAGAATCATAAATATTTCACTATTTTTATCAGCTTTAATCTCATGAGTGAATCGAACCTTAGTAACAGTCAAAATTTATCTGGTTCAAGCCCTAATGAAGAAACAGACACTACTCGGATGCCTCCTTGGGGAACAGTTACCGTTTTAGAACAAGGAAAACACTATTGTATTAATCGCATTGAGGTCAAACCAGGTAAATACATTAGTACCCAAAAACATTATCACCGTAGCGAACATTGGATCGTGGTTTCGGGTACTGCGAAAGTGGTTTGCAGTGGCAAGGCAACTTTGCTAATGGAAAATCAATCTACCTATGTACCTATGAACACACCTCATCGGGTAGAAAATCCTGGGGTCATTCCTTTAGTAATGATTGAAGTACAAAATGGAGAATATCTCGGAGATGATGATATTGTCCGTTTTCAGGATGAGAAAACCAAAGTCTAATCTTTAACAATTACCGCCTGAGATCAATTATTTAGATTAGGTTGTAATTCTGTGACTACTCCAGACACTCATCGCAAGCGATAGAGTGCTGGCTTCATCCCTCGCGAGATGGAACTTACTACGCTACGCCACTTGCCTAAAACTATGATAGCTTTCATAATTCCCTGGCAGCCCGACTTCGTATTAAAATTAGTTCTCCCTAAGCTGATAAGCCTGCTGATAATTAGGTCTGATACTCTTCAGACAGTAGCGGTTGCCACCATTGCCGATTAGTTAAGTACCATTGCACTGTCTTGCGTAAGCCTTCTTCGACGGTAACTTGAGGAGTCCAACCCAATTCGGTTTTAATCTTGGTGGCATCGATCGCATAACGGCGATCATGACCTAAGCGATCTGTGACAAAAGTAATTAGTTCGGATGCTGGGCGAGTGGGGATATCTGTTGCCAACTCATCCATTAAGTTGCAAATCAGCTTCACTAGATCTAGGTTCTTAACCTCGTTATCACCGCCAATATTATAAGTTTCGCCTGGCTTGCCTTTGCAGATAACTCGATCCAAAGCTCGGCAATGATCTTCTACATAAAGCCAATCACGAATATTTTGCCCATCACCATATACGGGTAGAGTTTTGCCTAGCAAAATGTTGATACACATCAGCGGGATTAGCTTTTCGGGAAAATGATAAGGTCCGTAGTTGTTGGAGCAGTTGGTAATCATGGTGGGCATACTATAGGTGTGAAAGTAGGCTCGCACTAGGTGATCACTTCCTGCTTTAGAAGCTGAATAAGGGCTGTTGGGTGCGTAGGGGGTAGTTTCGCTGAAAGCAGGATCGTTTGCTTCTAGGCTGCCATAGACTTCATCGGTGGAGACATGGAGAAAGCGATAGTGGTCGGGTTTGTTTTGCTGTTGCCAATGTTGCCTAAAGGCTTCTAGCAAGGTGAAAGTACCAACCAGATTAGTTTGAATAAAAGCCCCTGGCTCTAAGATTGAGCGGTCTACATGAGACTCGGCTGCAAAGTGAGCGATCGCCTCAATCTTTTCTGTTTGCAAAAGTTGGTCTACTAGCTGGCGATCGCCTATATCCCCTTGAACAAACTTAAGATTGGCTGTTTGCTCTAAATCTGCAATATTGGCGCGATTGCCTGCATAAGTCAAAGCATCTAAAACAATCAGGCGATCATTAGGATATTTCTGGCACCAATGACGAACAAAATTGGAACCAATAAAACCAGCTCCCCCAGTAACTACGATGTTATGAGGCTGATGAGAATCACTCACTGTTTTGGATACTCCTTATTATTTTTTACTTGCAAACTATTTGAATCCAATTTACCTGAATATAAGCTCTTGTTGGTTTAGGGTGAATTTTTCTAGTTATCAAGATTAAATCAGCTCAATCTGAGAATCATCACCAATCATAAAGCGCAAGGCTTTTGGTCTTTGAGTGGCTGGTTTTAGTTGCGCTCTTTCGCCAATTAAACTATCGACAATTCTTTGCTGAATATGGACAATTTTTGCTCC
>CALKUU010000113.1 GCA_937996665.1 uncultured Xenococcaceae cyanobacterium
TTCCGCATCTAGTTTCGTAACAGTGTAGTCATTCGTCCCTCCTGCTAGTTGGATATAACCAGGTAGGTCTGCTGCGATTACTTTTTGGGCAAATTTGACCGTAGCATGGGTTGTTCCTGAGCCAATGTCTCCACTCATTGATCGACCATCAGTTTGCCAAATTAAAGGACAAGGTAGGTTCTGGAGTAATTTGGATAGCGATCGCAAATAAGTAATTACTTGAGGAGAATCAGGACAACTAATAGCTAAAACTTGTAAGTTTTGAGTAAGTGGTTTAATAACTTGCCATAGGCGCTGGAACTGTTCAAAATGATCCGCTTGGGTATGAATTTCGATCGCCTCAATCCCCATTTCTTGAACCAAGGTCGGAATACTCTCTGGGGTGGAGACATAGGAGCGAGTTGAAATTAAATTGTGAGGGCAAATTGGTAGACAACGACCGCAGCCGTAACAAAAACTGTCAATTACTCCCTGCTTATTAATTGCTTGTGCGGGGCAGATTGTCTCACAAGGACGAGGGCAGTCGGCAGGACATTGCTCCGCATCAAATTCGGCTTTGCGGAAGTGAGGATCTTCGTCATCATTGAGACTAATCATGAGTAATGGCTTTTGATAATTAGGCCAGATTCCTTGCTCTTGATTGTTATTAGCGATCCTAGCTGCAACGACCATGCCTTGTTGGGCCGCTGAGATTACTGCTTTATCTGCGGCAACATCGATGCAATCAGCTCCAGCAAGGCTGTATGCCAAAGCTAAACTACGAATTGCTGGAAGATGCTGATAACTAGCACCACAGATTAATTTGAACCAATTACCCTTACTTAATGATTGCAAAGGAAAATTTGTATTTTTCACCCTTAAATATAGCAGTTTGTTTTGAATCCAAGAAAGTTTAGTGACCTAAATGCTTTTAGAGCAGTATTTATGAGGTCTTAAGGACTTATTAAGTTTGTCTAGCGATAATAATTTCTTAGATCCTAGCGAGCTTTGGTTAGGAAATACGATTAATTAACTCTGTAATTGGTCGATCACGCAACTAGGTTGGGGCAATTAAAGATTATTCTGATCTCATGTAACTAAAATGTCTAAACCAAAAATCAATCTTTTATCTGCAACATAAACTAAGAAAGAAAAATTAACTGACTAAGTCATAGCAGCAAGTTAAAGACTAAACATATAAACAAAGCAAGATTACTTTGAGTTATTTTTTTAAGCGGGTGACGCGATTCGAACGCGCGACATTCACCTTGGCAAGGTGACGCTCTACCACTGAGCTACACCCGCTTGTATTTATTCACCTTTAGCAGGATACTGCAAACAATTGACGGTTGTCAACTAATATTTTTATGACTCTTCAACTATTAGTACTACAGTAATGTTGTCTGAGCCGCCAGCCTCTTTTGCTGCACTGATTAGGTTAATTGCTTGTTCCGAGCAATTAGATCCTTGCGAGAGCAAATCAGCAATCTTTTCGTCGCGAACTTCTTCGGTGAGTCCATCACTACAGATTAGATGTAAATCACCAGGTTTAATGTCTATTTCGCTAATATCTATTTTCATTAGATCTTTGCGACCTAAACACTGAGATAGTACATGTCGGTAGGGATGACTATGGGCTTGGTCTTTGCTAATTTCCCCAGACTTGATCGCCATGCCGACCCAAGTATGGTCTTCAGTAATCTGCTCTAGAGAGCTATCTCTTAAGCGATAGAGACGAGAATCTCCTACATGACCGCACAAATAGCGATCGCGAAAAATAATTGCTACGACTGTGGTTCCCATATCCGCTCGCTCGGGATGGAGAGACTGATCATCTAAGATGTCTTGATTAGCTTTTTCAATCGCTTCTTTGAGTAATGCCTCTGAGGAAAAATCAGCATTATCCCAATTATCTTCTAAATGAGATTGGATTGTCTTCGTTGCAATCTTGCTAGCTTCTTGTCCTCCAGCATGACCACCCATGCCATCAGCCACGATAAAAAACCGCCCTTGGGGGTCATCCACGTAGTAGCTATCTTGATTGACAGTTCTTACGATTCCGGTATCAGTTAGTCCGACAAAGCGACGTTTCATAGATAATTAGGTCAACACTACAGGCAATTTTTCTTAAAACATGCGATCAATACGATCTATTTTCTTCCATAATCGCAATAGTGACCACCCCGGTACTATTGCTAATCCTAATATTACTGCTGACGCTATTTTATTATTGTTAGTAAACAATAGGGTAGCAGATAAAACCAGCGTACTAAGCAATATAGTATAGTTTGTTCCGAGTTGAATTGCACCTAAACGACGCAAAATTCTTTCAGATTCTAAAGAACGGACCCGAACTCTTAAATCTCCTCGCTCTAGCTTCTCGATTGTATCTTCTAGCTTTCTGGGTAGTCCCAGCGCACTGCTGCTAACCTGCGCTGCTTGTCTGCCTAGTTCATCAAAAATAGTACCGGTTAAATTATCGTTATTGTCGTTCATAATTTGCATGGCGAAAGGTTGGGCAACTTCCATAAAACTAAATTTTGGATCTAATCCTTTTCCCACACCTTCGAGGGTGGAAAAAGCACGCATCACAAAAGTAAAAGTAGCGGGGAAGCGAAAAGGTTGTCCATAAGCTATTTCGAACAAATCTTCACTTATTGAATCTACGGACTGCTCTTCAAAAGGCTTGTCCATAAAGTTGTCTAGCATATACTGAATGGAGCGTCGCACAGGGGTGAGGTCTCCTGTTGGAACTAATGCTCCCAACTCAATCAAAGAATCAACAACCAAGCTGCCATTTTTTTGCGCAATCCCAAATAAAGTATCCATCAACTTTTCTCGGATATTACTCTTAATCTGACCCATCATGCCAAAGTCATAAAAAATCAGCGCGCCATCAGGGCTGGCTGCAATATTTCCTGGGTGAGGATCCGCATGAAAAAAACCGCTATTTAGCAACTGGTAAAGATAAGCTTTTGCTCCTAATTTAGCTAGAGAAGATCGATCTAAGCCCGCAGCTTCAATCGCTTCATAGTGGCTAATTTTAATTCCTGGTAAATATTCTAGGGTCAGTACTTTTGGCGAAGCATATTTCCAGTAGACGCGAGGGACTTTAACCCAGTCTTCGTTACGAAAATTACGTCGGAAAGTATCTGCATTTTTTCCTTCATTAAGATAATCTGTTTCTTCCCACAAAATACGAGCGCATTCGCCATAGATGCCTTGCCAATCTCTGCCAGTTCCCCACCGTGGGTGGTTTTGGAAATAACGAGCAATTTGCTTTAAGATTTGTAAATCTATTGTGAATAGTTGTTTGAGTCCGGGTCTTTGGATTTTGACAACTACTTGAGTTCCATTGTGGAGTTTAGCTCTATGGACTTGCCCAAGACTAGCTGCTGCCAAGGGAATAGAATCAAATTTTTGAAATAACTCGTTAACAGAAGCGCCTAATTCTGTTTCGATAATCGTGGCAACTTGATCGTAGTCAAAAGCAGGAACCCGATCTTGAAGTTTAGAAAGTTCGGTGACATATGCTGTGGGAAACAAATCAGCCCGAGTTGAAAATAGCTGCCCAACTTTTATAAAAGTAGGTCCTAGCTCCAATAGGCTTTCGCGAATCCAGACTGCTTGTTTTTGGCGTCTAGCGTCTAGTTTTTCTTCACTGTAGCCGCCAGAATAGCTCCATTTCTGATTGTTCCTCCATAATTTGAAGGACAAAGAAAATACGAAAACCCAGATATCGAGACGACGTCTAGTGGCAGAGTAGTTATTTTTGTTCCAACGATAAGATTTTTTGGCAGCTTTCAACGCTACGGGCGAACCGTCAGTGTCACGAGATTGGTATTTAGTTATATTCTGTGAATCAGAAGAGACAGAGGACACTCTAGTTTATATTTTTTATTGAGTAAATTTGGAGTTGTAAAAAAGCGGAATTTAAAGGCACAGGTGTTTGTTATTACTGTGCTCCTGAAATTTATTTAAAAGTTAACACGAGACAATTAAGGGGTTAGTACTTAATTTACTTGATCCTAGTCCCTGTATTTTTTTAATTCTGAACGCAGACTGGCGATCTCGGCTCTTAATTGATCGAGCATCTCTTGTAGATCTTCAGGTTCTTCCGATGCTGGGGTGTAAGGTTGACTGACGTTTGTTGTGTTGTTGTTTTGTGCAGAATTTTCGGCACGAAGCTGAACTTCTTCGATAAAGACTCTAAGATTTTCACGTTGCTCGGCATCGAATTTACCAAATTCACTGGCTGCATTGGTATAAACGTCTTCTAGTTTCTCGCCAACAACTTCGGCTAAGGCTCTACCTAAGAAAAAGGCATCAATAACAGGGTTACTCATTTGGTAAACTTATCTATGGGTGGTTTGATTTTGATCACATACGTAACAAATTATATCTTGTATTCCCGTTGGCAGGGATCGAGATTGAGGATAGATGAAAAATATTTAAATTATTTGGGTTAATTTAGTAACTTGCAACTACTTTCTAATCTGAGCCTTACCTGTTTTGATTTTGGCTATATTTGCTCTGATACTCAGTTGCTCGCTATTTATTAAAAACTCGTAAGCAAGATTGTTTGTTGTGGACTACTTAATGATCTGTGAAAACCTTGCCTTAGATATTTTGCCTTAGATATTTTGTCTTAGATATTTTGTTCTAGTGCGGCGGCTACAACTCGATGATTTTGATCTTGTCTTAATTGAGCTAATAGTTCTTTGGCTTTTGGCTCGGAGGAGTTGCTAAGAGCGATCGCTGTCCGCCATCGAGTTCGCCACTGTTCTGCTGTTGCTAACTCCGTGAAAATTGCAAGTGCTTCTGCTTTGAGATCAGTTTTTAGTAGTCTGTTTAAAGCTAAAATACCGACTTCTTTAGTAGTTTGATCCGAGTCGGCAATTGCTTTTTTAATAATTTGCAACAGTACTTGTGGATCTTCACTTTCTACTAGGACTGACACAACCGTGTGCCTAACTAGCCAGTAATCGCAACGGTCAAATAAATCTTGCAATGGAGCGATCGCCTCTTCTCCAAACTCAAAAATAGAATTTGCTGCTTCTGCTAAAACGCTGTTATCTTGCTCTTGCTCTAAAATTTGATTCAGAAATTCGAATGATTCTGGTGTTTGATACGATTTGAAACCCATCATTGCCCAACAGCGCAAACCGAAATCTTTCTCTTGTGCTAGTTCTTTTAAAATTGGTATTGCCACCACAGCATCAAAAGCTACCAACTTATCCAAAGCCTGTTTTCGTAAATCTATTCTTGAAGATCGAAGGTTAGTGACTATTTCTTGACGTTGTTCTGAGTCCATAGATCTCGACTGAAAATTTGTTGTGAAACTTGCTAAATAAAAGCAGTTCGGGTTTTTGAATTTTGATTGAGAACAATTATTTGAATGAAAGATTCTCAATCTATCTTTTGGCAACTTACTATGCTGCTAGTTGTCATGCTACTAAAGGCAGCAGTAAGGTTATGAAATAATAAACTAATGGTGCTGTAAACACATAGCTATCAGTTCTATCTAAAATCCCTCCATGCCCAGGAATTAATTGTCCAGAATCTTTGACTCCAGCATCTCGCTTCATCATTGACTCGGTTAAGTCTCCAAGTAAACTAGTTACCCCTATCAAGCTACCTAAGAAAATCCCACTCAATCGCCATTCAGGGAAGCCTAAGTACCAGGCTCCAATCTCAGCGATGATCAGACTTCCCAAAACTCCAAAGGCTGCTCCTTCGACAGTTTTCTTGGGGCTAATTGCTGAGAGTTTGGTGCGCCCAAAGGTTTTGCCCATAAAGTAAGCTCCGATGTCAGCAGCCCAAATACACGCCATAACTAAAAAGGTTAAGGTCAGCGCTGTTGGAAAAGTCCTAATCTCGCTCCAAGATCCTGGCCAGTAACCGGATAAAGGAAGATTGGGAATACTTTGAATATTATCTGTGCTGAACAAACTACTGGGTAGGCTTACCCTCAGTCGAACCCAATAGGTGGGGAGATAACCGCAATAAAACAGTCCCAAAATCGAGCTGGCAATATCCGCAATGGATGCCATTTTCGGTTGAAAAAGAAGATAAAAACAGATTACCGTTCCCCCTAAGCAAAAAATAGCATCGGTATTACTAGGGGTGATGCTAGAGGAGAGTAACAGCACTATGGAAACTGCCATTGTCGTTTTGCCAGCAGGCTCAATTCCTTTGGCTCTAACTAAACGAAAATATTCTATCTGAGCCAGAATAATTAAGATGCCAATACCTGAAGTAAAGTACCATCCACCCAAAATAATCAACCCAAGGGCTAGCGCGATCGCCACTATTCCACTGACAAGACGAGTCCAAGACATACTGTTTATTGTTTCATCGGCTGAGCGAATCCGTTCATTCAGGTTAAGACAACCTTATGAAAGCGTAACAAATTAATGCCTAAAAGTCTTAATTACTTCCCTGCCAGTTTAGATTCGGTTTGGATTTTGGTTCAGATTTATTGTAGTCAGGATGTTTGGTGCGCTCGATTACTAAATGTGAGTCTTTGAAAAAAATTGCGTTCGGCGAATTTTAAAATTTATGTAGATCCTAAGGCAACTTTGAACTCACAAATTTTTATCTATGTAAGCAGATCCAAGAAGTTAAGACTAGCTCCTAAAACTGATAAGATTCTGTTTGCAATTCTCTTGCCATTAAATTTTCAATTGCTGATTGTGGGCTAACTTCGCCATTAAGTAAACGGTTAATTTCTTGAGTGATGGGAACCGACAAGTTTTGTTGCTGGGCGATTGTCATCAAAACTTTAGTGGTATTAATGCCCTCGGCAGTTCCCCGCAGATTGGCAATAATCTCTTCTAAGTTCTGACCTTGAGCCAAACGATAGCCTAGTTGATAATTGCGAGACAGTGGACTGTCGCAAGTAGCGATTAAATCTCCTAAGCCAGAAAGACCGAAAAATGTTTCTTTTTTTGCTCCTAAATGAACGCCGACCCGAATTATTTCTGGTAATGCTCTAGTAATGAGTGCCGCTTTGGCATTTGTGCCTAATCCCATGCCATCACAGATACCTGAGGCGATCGCCATAACATTTTTTAAAGTGCCTCCTAGCTCTGTTCCCAGTGGATCTTGGTTCAGATAAATCCGAAAACTTGGTGAAGCAAAGATGGTTTGAACTTTTTGGGCTGCTTCGAGATCGTGGCTAGCTAAAACTGTTGCTGCTGGTAATTGTTGCTCAATCTCTGGAGATAAATTAGGCCCTGACAAAACTACAATTGAGTTGTTCGGAAATGCTTGCTGCCAGATTTGGGAAGGTGTTTTAGTTGTTTGGGGGTCTAACCCTTTGGTGGCGGTAACAATAGTAACTGTTGGGGCGATCGCTGCTTGTTGCAGTTGTTCAATCACTGATGATACTCCCGACATTGAAACTGCCGAGACCAGAACAGTTGAGTTGGCAATTGCTTCACCTATGCTTATGGCATCTCGCCGAGACCAAAAACTGACTGGCTGGTCATTTCTGCGTACCAGTGATCCTAATGCTGAACCCCAAGCCCCCTTGCCTAAAATTGTGACTACCATCAATCAATTTTCTCTTACCAGTTTTGATTTTTAATTCTGTAATTTAATTTCTCGAATACAATCTTGGGAATCTAAATATCAATCCTGATATTTTGGTATTTACCCAATCTAGCTGATCGGTTGTGGCTAATCTTGATCTTGCTAGGCAGCTTTGTTTTGCAGGAGTTTAACCACTTCGGGATACTGATTGGAATCTGCTAGCATCATTGCCGTATAGCCACTGTGGTTGCGGAGATCTAGATTGATTTGTTCTGAATGTAAAAGTAACTTGACAGCCTCTAGATTGCCTCTATGGCTGGCCCACATCAATGCCGTTGCATCAGCATCGTCTTGCAAGTTAACATCGGCTCCAGCCGATAATAGAGCTTTCATAACTTCTGTGTTGCCTTGATCGCATGCTTGCATGAGAATTGTTTTGCCTTTTGCTAATCTCACATCGGGATCAACTCCAACGTCTAGTAGTAAGCGAAATACATTCAAGCTTTTATTGGCGATCGCTAACACTAATGGTGTTCCTTCCCGATTGTTGAGGTTAGGGTTGGCACCATACTCGATTAGCAAGGTCGCAATTTTATGAAAGTCGTGAAGTGCAGCTAACATCAATGGCGTATCCCCTAATTTATTGGGAATGTCTACTGTGATTGCTGCTTTTAAAAGTGCGCTGACGACCTTTTGGTGATTCCCGATTACCGCTAGATGTAAAGGTGTGTCTCCATTCTGATCTGTGAGACTAAGGTTGACCTTTTTACTCAGAAAATAATTCACTAGGTCTATCGAGCCATTAACTGCCGCAATTGAAATCGGAGTTTCTCCGTCGCTAGTTGCTAAATTTGGATCTGCTTTAGCCGCAATCAATTCCTTAACTATAGTTAAATTACCTTTGTCTGTTGCTAGGCTGAGAGGAGTTTCCGACTGCAGTTGAGTCGGATCTGTTAATGCTCCGTTGGCAAGTAAAAGTTTGACAATCTCTAAATGATTTTGTTGGATAGCTAGTTTGAGCGGCGTATCTCCATCGCGATCGCTGATGTTCGGGTCTGCTCCAGATGCGATTAAAATTTTAACTATTTCTCTGTAGCCTTTGTAGCTGACAATTGCCAAAACTGGGCTACCTTCATGGTTGGTGAGTTTGATATCTGCGCCTGCGTCGATTAAGTATTTCACTACTGACAGATGTCGGTTTGCCGCAGCCAGCATCAACGGTGTAATGAGATGAGGTTTGTTTTGGGTATCAATTTTTGCTCTATGAGTAATCAGTAACTCAATAATTTTAAGATCTCCTCTTTGACAAGCAAAAGCCAAGGCGCTTGTTCCCGAATCATCTTTAATGTCAGGACTTATACCCTGTTGCAGTAATTTGGAAACTGAATCTTGATCGCCTTTAATTACAGCCTGGAGAAACTTTCGATCCTGATTGACACTCATTGGTTAGGAAAAATTGCAGTGCTTTAGTATGTTAATCCCTTGCTCGTCTTTTTTTGATTTAATTTTAGATACTATACTTAACTTTTATATGTAGTTGTCAAATAAATTTTATGTCTCAGCTAGAACGCTTACTGCTTATGGCAGAAGATGAACTTACCCAATACAGCACTGATGCTCGCAAGATCGAAAAATTAAGACGTAAAATTGGTATTTCTGTCTCTAGAAAAGAACAAGAGGAAGTCAAAGAAGCTCTCAAGGCACAAATGTCGACAGGACAACTTAGTAAAATCGTTGAGGAGCAAAGGCAAACTGTGGCTCTTCCTTTTTGGGGAATTGCTGGGTTGGGTTTGCTGTTGGGGATTGCGATGCTGCAACCTTTAGATTTGATTGCAACTGTAGCAGGTGGTTTTGCGGCGATTAAAATTCAGCAATGGGGCTGGCAGCTACAAGCTCAAAGGCTTTTATTAAATACTCTCGAAGATATTGAGCAAAGGATGAAAAATCCTAGCTAAATTCTTGTGAATTAATCTTGGTGGAATGAGAAGAAGGTTGCTTGCTGGGAAATTACAAATCTAGATCTCAAAGTAAATCTTGATTGTTTCTGGGCTTTGCTTGTTCTCCTTCTATAATTAGCCTCGGCGTTATGGGACGGGGAAGATTTCTGGTTATGACAATTACAGGAGAGATTAAGTCAAAGGTAGACAAACTTTGGACGACCTTTTGGAACAATGGCATCAGTAACCCTCTCTCGGTGATCGAACAAATTTCCTATCTTCTCTTTATCAAGCGTTTGGACGACCTGGAATTACTCAAGGAGAAGAAGGCTCAGAGATTGGGAACCCCAGTTAAAGACAGTATCTTTTCAGCCGAACATCAGCGATCGCGCTGGTCGCATTTCAAGAACCTCAGTGATGCGGATGAAATGCTGAGGATTGTCCGTGATGAAGCCTTTCCCTTTATTAAGAACTTGGGTGGTACGGCCGTAGAAACAGCCTACGCCCGTCACATGAAAGATGCAGTATTCCTGATTGCTAGCCCTGCCTTACTAACTAATGTAGTGAGTCAGATCGAGCAGATTCCGATGGAGGATCGTGATACCAAAGGCGACCTCTATGAATATATGCTTTCCAAGCTAACTACAGCAGGAACTAACGGACAGTTTCGGACTCCTCGTCACATTATCAAGATGATGGTAGATCTGATGAATCCAAGCGCGAGAGAAATTATCTGTGACCCTGCCTGTGGGACGGGTGGTTTTTTAGTCGCTGCTGCGGAACATATGCGAGAGTTGCAAGACAGTGAAGGTAATTCTGTTCTTAATGCTCCAGGCAACCGCGAACACTTTAATAAGGAAATGTTTCACGGCTTCGACTTTGACGGGACAATGTTGCGGATTGGCAGTATGAACCTGATGCTACATGGCATTGAAGACCCTAAGATTGAGGCTAGAGACTCTCTGTCTGAAGACTATTCAGGCATCAAAGAAGCCTTCACTATGATTCTGGCTAACCCACCATTTAAGGGATCGGTGGAAAAGTCTACTATTGCTAAAGACTTAACCAAAGTCATCTCCACCACTAAGACAGAACTGCTATTTCTTCCCTTGTTCCTGCGATTGCTCAAAATTGGCGGACGATCTGCGGTAATCGTTCCAGATGGGGTGCTGTTTGGTTCTTCCAAGGCACACAAAGCTATTCGCAAAACTTTAATTGAAGAACACAAGTTAGATGGGGTGATTTCAATGCCATCGGGGGTGTTTAAGCCCTATGCAGGAGTATCAACGGCGATAATTATCTTTACCAAGGTTGGAGTAGAAAAAAACGGTACGGATTACGTTTGGTTCTACGACATGAAAGCCGATGGCTTATCCCTGGACGACAAGCGGCAGCCTATTGAGGATAATGATATCCCCGATCTGTTGGCTAAATGGCACAATCGCGACCCAAAACAGGAGTCAGACCGTAAAGCAAAGGCGTTTTTTGTTGCTAAAGAAGAGATTGAAAAAGAAGGCTATGACCTGTCGATCAACCGCTACAAAGAGATTGAGTATGAGGAAGTGAAGTATGATCCGCCGAAGGTGATTTTAAGCAGGCTCAGAACCCTTGAAGCTGAGATCAGTTCTGATTTAGATGAATTAGAAAAGATGTTGTCTTGAAAACTCTCCCTTATTAAGGGAGATGCCGAAGGCAGAGGGATCGAGATAACCTTAAAGCGTAGTGTTTTTGATCTTCCCTAGCCTTCACTTAGAGTTGAGTATTTGATCCCCCCTAGCCTCCGCTTAGAGTTTAAATGTTCGATTTCCCCTATCCTCCCTTAGATTTAAGTATTTGATCCCCCTAGCCCCCCTTAGAAAGGGGGGAATGTGATGAGAGAGAGTGATTTTTGTTTGCCTTATAATCCTGAGCTGGTGACAAGAGCTAAAGAGTTGCGGAAGAATATGACCGTGGCGGAGAAGAAGCTCTGGTATGGCTATTTGCGGGGTTTTAATTATCGGGTGTTGCGCCAAAGACCGATCGCTTTTTTTATTGTGGATTTTTATTGTGCGGCTTTGAAGTTGGTGATTGAGGTTGATGGTGATTCGCATTTTACGGAGGAGGGGCAAGATTATGATGCGAGGAGAACGGAAGTTTTGGAGGGTTACGGTTTAAGAGTGATTCGGTTTACTAATGATGAGGTGTTGCATGGTTTTGAGGAGGTTTGTCTGCGCATTGAGAGTGAGATCCTCCTAAATCCGCCTTAGAGTTAAGTATTTGATCCCCCCTAACCCCCCTTAAAAAGGGGGACTTGTTAAACCACAGTTATCGAATTTGCAGCGATTTCTAAAATAAGCAACATAAACTATGTATTTCAATTTCAACTTTGCTATTACCTCAACCAACCTCAACCCCCACCCACAAAACAATCCTCCCCTATCAATTCTCACTTTACTAACTCCCCCCTTCTCAAGGGGGGCTGGGGGGGATCTTAGATCACTTAAGAATGAGATGAGAGCCGATCTTGATGCTTTGGAGGGAATGTTGGGATGAATTACCCTAATAATTGGAAATATTTAAGTATCAAAGAATGTTGTAATGTCGTTTCTGGCTCTACTCCCAGGCGAAATCAACCAGAATATTGGGGTGGAGACATTGATTGGGTTACACCAAAGGACTTGAGCAATCTAAATGTTCCTATATTAGAGGAAGCTCCAGAGAAAATAACAGAACTTGGATATAAAAGTTGTTCAACTACTTTACTCCCGAAAGGTTCAGTTTTATTTAGCTCTCGCGCTCCTATTGGCTTGATTGCAATAGCTGGTAGAAAAATGTGTACTAATCAAGGCTTTAAAAGCCTTGTTCCTAATCAATCTGTTGATTCAGCTTATTTATATTGGTGTGTTCGTTACTTTACACCTCAACTAGCTGCACAAGGTTCTGGTACTACTTTTAAAGAATTATCAAAAATAATCGTAGAAAAATTTAAAATCCCGATTCCTCCCCTTGAAGAACAAAAGCGCATAGCTGCGATTCTGGATAAAGCTGACTCTATCAGACGATCGCGCCAAGAAGCGATTCGACTAACTGAAGAACTCTTGCGATCGACCTTCCTCGATATGTTCGGCGATCCTGTTACTAATCCAAAAGGATGGGAAATAAAACCTCTAATAGAAGTAATTGACCCTAACACATCCATAACCTATGGGATTGTCCAAGCTGGGGAAAATGCTGAACATGGAGTTCCATATATTAGAACAGGAGATATTAAGAACGGAAAAATTGTTGAATCTGGCTTATTACGAACAGCACCAGAGATTGCACTAAAGTTTAAACGCTCGGAAGTTAACACTGGAGACATTGTAATGAGCATAAGAGCAACAGTGGGTACAGTTGCAGAAGTACCAGAATCGTTAAACGGAGCTAATCTCACACAAGGAACAGCCAAGATATCTCCAGGAAAAGAAGTTAAAGGCTACTATTTATTAGAGTATATTCGTTCAAATGGTTGTCAACACTGGATTAAAAGGCAGGTTAAAGGAGCTACTTTTAGAGAAATTACTCTTACAAGACTACGTCAGATGCCTGTTATGTTGCCTTGTATCCAAACTCAAACTAAATTCGAGCAATTCGCTAAACAAATTAATGATAGTCGTTTGAAGCTTGAGTCATCGTATTGTTATCAAAATGACCTTTTCAATTCTCTTCTACAAAGAGCCTTTCGTGGGGAGCTGTAATTATGCCAGCGAAAGATATCTACCACGATACAGTTAAAAATGCCCTAATCAAAGATGGTTGGAAGATTACAGACGATCCGCTAAAACTGACCATCGGCAGCAGATCGCTATATGTAGACTTGGGTGCAGAAAAACTAATTGCAGCCCAAAAGGACAATCAAAAAATAGCAGTTGAAATCAAAAGTTTTCTCAGTCCATCGCCCATCAACGATCTAGAAGGTGCTTTAGGTCAATATATTCTCTATCAAAATATTCTCCAGTCTACAGACACAGAGAGAATCTTGTATCTAGCAATTCGGGAAGAAGTGTATAACGATCTATTCTCCGAACCGATAGGTCAATTATTATTAAATAACCAGCAGATTAAGCTAATTACTTTTAATCCAGATAAACAGGAGTTAGTGGGATGGATCAGTTAACTCAACATCGACAGATTATTAAAAATATCTTGCACGAATACGCTGCTATTCCTTTTAGCTATGGAGAAATCGAGCAAAAAGTATTTATAGACAAAGAAGAAACCAACTTCTTTCTATTTAATATAGGTTGGCAAAATAAAACACGTGTTCACGGCTGCGTCGTTCACCTAGAAATCATTAACGATAAAATCTGGATTCAACAAGATGGCATCGAAGACGGCATTACCAACGATTTGCTAAACGCAGGAATACCCAAAGACAAGATTGTTTTAGCTTTCCATCCCCCCAGCGTTCGCCCTTATACTGAATTTGCCGTATCTTGATAGTGATGAAAAAACTATCAGACCGACTCAACGACCTTACTCAAGAGGCAGTTGATAAAGCCATTGAGAAACATCGTTTGCGGGGTGAGTCTATTGCTATTAACGACGAGCAAGGGAATGTCAAAGTAGTTCTTGCCAGTGAGATATCCGACCTACAGCAGCACAACCTACCAAAAAGACCCGACCAGAAGCACTCTGAATCAGATAAGTAGTTAGTTGGGCAGATGACAATAATGTCTTAATTTAGAGGTATTTCGGGAACTTTAGTGTCAGAGACAAAACCAGAATAAGCGCATGGCATCAAACTTTGAATTTCTAAAAGAGCATTTCCCCGAACTCTACAGCCACGCCACCCACACCGAAAGTATGGCGTATTCTGCGCCCCGTGCCAGTTGTTTCTACGCTCGCTTTACCCTAGAGCAAGCGGTAATTTGGCTTTACGATAATGATGCTTACCTTAAGCCTCCCTACGATAGTAATCTGGGGGCATTGATTCACGAGCAGACTTTTAGGGACAATCTCAAGCCTGGGCTATTTTCTAAAGTAAGAGCTATCCACAAAGTTGGTAATTTAGCAGCCCACAGTTCTAGCCAGATTGCAATTAGAGATTCTCTACGCATTGTTGAAGATTTATATCACTTTCTCTATTGGCTTGTTCGCTACTACTCCCCCAAAGGCAAAAGCCTTTCAAATAATACCTTTGACCGCCAACTGATACCTAATCCCAAAGCCCAGCAAGATAAGTCTCAAAAGGAACTAGAGCTGTTAGCAGTCAAGCTGTCTCAAACCGAACAAATGCGTGAAATTGCTCGGCAGAGACAGCAACAGACAGAACAAGAACTAGAAGCTCTCAAAGCTGAAATAGACCGCGTTAAGACTCCAAATAAGGCGGTAGAAGATACCCATGACTACAACGAGGCTGATACTCGTAGGTATTTGATTGATGTCTTACTTAAGGAAGTAGGCTGGGATATTAGTCGCGAGGATTGGACAGAGTATAAAGTGACAGGAATGCCTAATAAGAGCGGAGTGGGTTACGTAGACTATGTGCTATGGGGAGATGATGGCAAACCCCTGGCTCTAATTGAAGCCAAACGCACTTCTGCCCACTCCAGCAAAGGACAACGACAAGCTGAACTATATGCCAATTGTTTAGAACAGAAGTTTGGTCAACGTCCTGTTATTTTTTACTCAAATGGCTATGAACATTGGATTTGGGATGATACTGCCTATTTTTCTCGTGAAATTTCAGGATTTTTAAAAAAGGATGAATTAGAAAGGATTATTTTTCGTCGCACTAATCGAAAAAGTCTAGATATAGTTCTACCCAACCAAGACATAGCAGGAAGAATTTATCAGATTGAAGCTTTAAAACGTATTACTGAAACCTTCGATCATAAAAATGCTCGTAAATCCTTGCTGGTTATGGCAACAGGTACGGGAAAAACCAGAACCGCGATCGCTCTAGTCGATCTACTGATGCGAGGTGAATGGATCAAACGAGTGCTTTTTCTAGCAGATCGCACTTCATTATTAACTCAAGCCCTAAGAAACTTTAAAACCCATTTACCGACGGCTACACCCATAGATTTAAGTAAAGATAAAAACATTGATGGAGCTAATGTGGTGTTGTCTACTTACCCCACCATGTTTAATCAAATTGGAAAAGTAGATAGTAATGGCAAGGTGATATTTAGCCCTGGTTACTTCGATCTAGTCATCGTCGATGAGGCTCATCGAGGAATTTACAAGAAGTATCAGGCATTATTTGAGTATTTTGACAGTCTGCTGGTGGGACTAACTGCTACCCCCAGATCTGAGGTACATCGAGATACCTACCGCATCTTTGATCTAGAGGCAGGAGTTCCCACCTTTGCCTACGAACTGGGTGATGCGTCTCCGATGGTTATCTCGTCCCCTCCCAAGGAATTGAAGTACCCTTTAAATTCTTACGTAGAGGTATTCGTTACGATGAACTTTCTCCAGAGGAACAAGAAGATTACGAAGAGCGGTTTCGCAACGAAGAAACTGGAGAGATTCCCAATGAAGTTAATGCGGCAGCCATCAATCGTTGGCTATTCAATAAGGACACGGTAGACCAAGCCCTACGGTTGCTGATGGAAAAGGGGATCAAAACCGAAGGAGGCGATCGCTTGGGCAAAACCATTATCTTTGCTCGCAACCATAAACATGCTGACTTTATTGTTAAACGTTTTGATGCTAATTATCCCAGGACTATAGGTAAGTTTGCTCGGATAGTTGATAGTCACGACAATTACGCTCAAAGTCTCCTCGATGACTTCTCAGAAGTCCAGAAAGAGCCGACTATTGCCATATCCGTTGATATGCTCGATACGGGGGTAGATGTCCCTGAAATCGTTAATCTGGTCTTCTTTAAGCCCGTCTACTCTAGGGTCAAGTTTAACCAGATGATCGGTCGGGGAACTCGTCTCTGTCCCGACTTATTCGGCGTGGGTCAGCATAAGGATAAATTCTATATCTTTGACCTCTGTAGCAACTTTGCTTACTTCAACCAAGAGATTGAAGAAAAAGACCCCAGACCTGCCGACAGCCTCTCTACCAAACTGGTAAAAGCTCGTCTGGAACTGAGTAAGGTAATTGGCGAGAAAAGTTCTGATGATGCCTCAAGTCAACAACTAAAACAGTCCCTACTAGATAATCTGCACCAGCACGTCTCCACAATGGAGAAGCAGAACTTCATGGTCAGGAAGAATCTTGAGCAGGTTGAGAAATTCTCTAAACGCGATCGCTGGAATGATTTAAGCGAAACCGACACTGAACAAATTGCCAAATCATTAGCCCACCTTCCCAATGGACTCCCTAGAGAGAACGAACTAGCAAAACGCTTCGATTTACTTTGCCTCAAGCTACAACTCTTTATCCTAAAAGGCTCAAGTGGTTTTGTCGGGATGCGGGATAAGGTCAGGGATTTACTAGACCGCCTGGAGGAAAAACAAACCGTACCAATGGTCAAGGAGCAGCTTCTCCTGATTCGACAGGTACAGGATGAAAATTGGTGGTCAGATGTTACCCCAGCAAAGCTAGAGTCAGTCAGAATTAAGCTGCGAGATTTGGTCAAGTTCATCGACCGCACCGAACAAACTATAGTCTACACCGACTTTAAGGACGAACTGGGAGAGGTAACTGAGGTTGATGTTCCCATCCAGCAAACAGGCTTTAGCCCCTACCAGTATCGTAAGAAGGTAGAAGCCTATATCAGAGAACATCAAGACCACATTGCCATTCACAAGCTCAAGCGCAATGAACCCCTTACAGAGAAGGACTTAGAAGAATTAGAGAACATGCTGTTCTCGGCGGAGGAAGTCGAAAGCCGAGAACGATTTGAAGAGGTCTACGGTAAAGACAAGAGTCTTCAACTGTTTATCCGTGAGCTAGTTGGTCTAGATCGCTATGCGGCCAAAGCTGCTTTTGCTCGCTACCTAGAGGATAGTAACTTTAGTGCCAATCAGATTCGCTTTGTAGAGAACATTATCGATTACTTAACCCAAAACGGGGTTATGAATCCAGGCTTGCTTTATGAGCCACCTTTTACCGATATTCATCAAGCGGGATTGGATGGAGTATTCGCGGATGAAGAAGATGCTGATTTGTTGATCTCACTGGTTAGATCATTCAATAAAACTCTTGATGATTCAAGCAAGACTGTCGCTTGAAGTTGTTTGCTTAAAGCTATATAAGGCTTGACATTGCTTGTCATGTTTCTATGGGAAGATCATTCAGGATGGATCGCTTGATAAATTGCTGAATAGTCTTCATTTTCTAGACCTAGCGCGATCGCCTGTTGAATAATTGCTTGGATCCCCTCTAAATTATCTGTCGCTAAACCAATTGACTGGGCTTGATCTAAAAACAGATTAGTATCTTTGAGTAAGTGCTTGGTGGGGAAGTTGGGGTTAGCAAAGTTGCGATCGCTCATACGGGTTAACTTTTTATCGAAGGTTGGTGCATAGAGAGCGCTATCTCTGAGGATTTGCATAAATTTCTCAACATCGACATTTTGCTTTTTCACAAAGCCCAACGATAAAGCAAAGCTAGAGGTTAGACCAGCAATGAGTTGATTAAGAGCTAGTTTCATTGCCGAAGCTGCACCCACCTCGCCAATTAACATTGGTTCTGGGCTAAAGTTTTTGAGTAGAGGAAGACTTCGTCCAAAATTTTCGCTAGAACCGCCAACCATGACAATCAGTTCACCTGTTTTGACTTGGGGAATGCTACCCAAGACGGGTGCTTCTAAATATTCTCCTCCTGAGGCAATAAGGCGATCGCTAATCGCCTTGCTTTGGTCAGGGGCGATTGTCGCCATCTGGATAATTAGTTTATTTTGCAGCAGTTCAGCCTGGTTGGAATCAGTTTGCTTGGAGCCGAATAAAACCTGAGCGATCGCTGCGGCATCAGTAAGCATCAAGATGATGTAGTCAGAAGATTCTAAGACTAATTGGGGGGTCGATACAGCGATCGCTCCAGCCTCTTCTAATGTTTGAAGCTTCGAAGTCGTGCGGTTGTAAACCGTGACTGCAAAACCCTCCTCCAATAATCTCATCGCCATGGGTTGCCCCATCAATCCTGTGCCAATTAAACCAACTTTGATGGTTTTGTTCTCGCTCATGATTTCTCCCGTTTTTTCGCAAACCAAGTCTGCAACTGTTGACAACATGCTGCTGATTCTACCCCACCTAAGACAGCTAATTTATGATTGGAGGCTGCACTATCGGGAATATTGATAACCGTTTGGACTGCGCCTGTTTTGGGATCATCGGCACCAAATACCAAGAGCTTGATTCTACTTTGAACAATTGCCCCAGCACACATCGGGCAAGGTTCTAAACTTACATAAAGAGTGCAGTCATCCAAGCGCCAACTTTGCTTAACTTGGCTTGCTAGTTTAATTGCTAGGATTTCGGCGTGGGCGGTAGGGTCTTGGTCTGTTTCTTTTTGGTTTGCCGCTTGCGCGATTAGTATACCCTTGCCATCAACGATAATTGCCCCGACAGGTATTTCTCCTTTCTCTCCTGCTGTTTGGGCTAGCGATCGCGCTTTGGTCATCCACTGGCAGTGAATTTGATATTGCTGAGGAGTTAGATTAACCAGATGATTGTAAGTTGGCTTGGGCATGATTTGCTAGCTATGTCTTTTGGGGCATAATCTTTTCAACTTCAGTAATGATCAAGACCAATTAGGCAAGACAAAATATCAGCTTTTATCTAGTTTGGGGTTTGGGCGAAATATTTTTGATTGGTCGTTGAGTCTTGGGAGCATTTTTAGTCGGTAATACTTTTGTGGGGATAGGTTGTTTGGAGATGGTTTTGATTTGATCTAGTCCGGACACTTGCTGATAAATTTGTTCGGCGACCATGGCATTAGCTGCTTCTGTTAGATGAATCGCATCGATAAAGCTAGGGGACGGATACTGATCGCTAATCTTATATAAATTTAAGTCTTTGACGTGGGGGAACAGTTTTGCTACATGCTTGTTGGCTCCTGCAAACCGAGGATAATTATCCTTAATTGACTGGATATAAGTTCTCCCCATCTGCGTAGTGATCTCTCCTTCCGTGGGAGTTAGTTTGGCAGGGTTGCGCCCTGTGATTTCTGGTTGGGTTACGAACAGTACGCCAGTATTAGAACCTGCACTTAAGGAGGCAATTTGTTGATGATTATGAAAATAGCGATTAATTCTCAGTTGCAAAGATTCGGGGTCTTGGGGGGCAAGCTCTGCTAATTGTTGCCCAGTTTTGTTACTTATTTCAATTGTTTCTTTGGCAATATCTTCTGGTTTAACCACTTTAGTTTGCACCCAACGAACTAGATAACTGTATTTTTCGATCGGCTTAAGTAATTTATAAGTAAAGGCTTGCAGATGTCCGAGGGTATCCAAGAAGTTTTCTTCTGAAGGAATTTGTCTGGCTTTTTGGTCTTCTGGCAACATCAAATCTTCGTAGCCATTAAACACAACTAAGATGTCTGGTTTATAGCTCATCACTTCTAGGGCTAATTGAGCTAGTTGATTACCCGACACGTAACCAGGTGTTGCGGCGTTAATAACTCGATAATTACCAGTTTTAATTTTGGCAGGTTTTTTGAGCGCGTTGGCTCTGAGCGCAGGATCGGCGGGCAGAATTGCGGGTTGGTATAGCCCTGGACTACTTTTTTGCTGGTTAACTCGCTTGTTGAGACGTGTTTCTAAAAGTTCGGAAATAGTTTTTTGATCGCTTAGACTTCCATAACCGAAAGCGGTGGAGCTACCTAAGAGAAAAATTCTAATTTCATTAGCTGGTTTGACAATCGGTAATGGTTGGCGATCGCGAAAGCCTTTGTCATTAATTTGCCAGTACTCATTTTTTTGGTTGGGAAC
The DNA here is from genome assembly GCA_937996665.1 of uncultured Xenococcaceae cyanobacterium. GTDB lineage: Bacteria > Cyanobacteriota > Cyanobacteriia > Cyanobacteriales > Xenococcaceae > Hyella. The sequence goes on from CALKUU010000113.1 coordinate 20,305, forward strand.
TAACTTATAGCCAACAGATAAGGCTCTTTGTGCGAGTAAATTCTCCTGATTTGTAATTTTTGCTGAGGCATCGGTTGAATTTGTTGGTTGAGGATTTGTTTGCTCAGAATCGAGAAACTTGAGTTGATAGGAGTCGAGAATACTTTGATCGTCATTAGTTTGAGTTGTCTCTGCCCGCTTACTTTTAACATCGAGAATAATCCGCGTTGCCAACTCTAAAACTACTAGTCCGAGTAGCCCAGAAAATAATAGTAAAACAAGAGAAAATCTTTGTTGACGACGTTTTTTTCGTCTCGTGGTGAAGAGATAGCGATCTTTGGGTTTAGACTTAAACATCCTGTTTTACTCCTGTGGGTTAATCAAGCGTTGCTGAGCTTTCTACTCATAGCTCTACTGAGATCATTATCTGTGATAGATTTACTCTGACTAGTTAAATGTGAAGACAGTCTCAATTTGCCTCAATTTGTCAAGTTACCAATTAAATTTAGTCATTATTTATCTATGGTTTATAAGCTACTTTTTGTCTGTTTGGGTAATATTTGTCGGTCTCCTTCTGCCGAAAATATTATGAACCATTTGATAGCTGAAGCTGGTTTATCAGAACAGATTGTTTGTGATTCGGCAGGCACTTCTGCATATCATATCGGCTCTCCTCCAGATCGGCGAATGAATGCAGCAGCTAAAAAAAAGGGCATTGAACTAGTTGGTCAGGCGCGTAAGTTTCAAGCTTCAGATTTCGAGCGTTTTGATCTTATCTTAGCTATGGATCGTCCCAACTATCAGGATATTATTTACTGTGACGGGGAAGGCAAATATCAAGACAAAATTAAGATGATGTGCAGCTTTGCTAGCAATCATGGTGACAAGGAAGTCCCCGATCCTTACTATGGTGGCGAAGATGGGTTTAACTACGTAATCGATTTGTTGTTCGACTCTTGTGCTGGACTTTTGGATTATATTGTCACTAATAATCAATTGTCGCCTTAATTAATACATTGTGATTAGAGAATCGTGATTAGGGAATTGTGATTAATCACTTTAAAATAGTTGGGTTTGCGATTTTAAATTTTTGGTGTGAATCATTGAACGTAGATTATGAATCGATTTAATTTGAAAATATTTAAGAAGTTTTGGAAGATAGCCAAACTTTATTGGTGGGGAGAAGAGAAGAAAGGTGCAATATCTCTCTTGATTCTTTTATTTATTCTGCTCGTTGCCTACTCGCAACTTAGCGTTGTTTTGAGTCAGCAGCAAGGAGAAATTATTTCGTCTTTATCTAAGAAAGATACAGCTAGATTTTGGCGAACTATTCAAATATTTTTAGGGGTTTTAGTTGTTTATGTTCCTTTGTTTGCTGGGTTTAGCTATGTTCAAAGCAAATTAGGAATTTATTGGCGACGTTGGTTAACTCAAAATTTTCTGGGTAAATATTTTCAAAATCGAGGTTTCTACGAATTAGGTAATTTTAATACTGAAATAGATAACCCTGATCAACGGATAGCTGAAGACATTAAAGGCTTTACGCAAGATTCGCTGCTATTTTTATTGGTGCTGGTAAATTCGTTCTTACAAGTCATCTTTTTTAGTGCTGCGCTCTGGCAAATATCGCAAAATTTAGTATTTTTACTACTTGCCTATGCAATCTTAGGAACTTTAATTGCGATCGGCTTTTTCGGGAAAAAATTAGTCGGAATCAGATTTGACCAACTCAAAAAAGAAGCTGATTTTCGTTTTGGACTGGTTCGAGTTCGCGAAAATTCTGAGTCGATCGCCTTTTATCAAGGAGAAGAAAGAGAATCCAATAAACTAAAACAACTGTTTGATGGGGTATTTCGCAACTTTAACTTGCTTATTTTGTGGCAAGAATTATATTTAGGTACTTTTAGTAACGCTTATCAATTTTTGCCCGATATTATTCCTGTTCTTGCTGTCGCTCCTTCTGTCTTATCTGGTGATTTTGAGGTTGGGAAGGTTCGCGAAGCAGAAATCGCCTTTGGACGAGTCTTTTTCTCTCTCAATCTAATTATTAGCCGTTTTGATTCCCTGACTGCTTTTGTTGCTGGGATTGATCGTTTGGATTCTTTTGCTGAGTATTTAAATTCTAAAAACACTGTTTCTGCTAATGGTGATTTAGATAAACCCACGATTGACACGATCCAGAGCGATCGCCTTTCTCTTAAACACCTAACTTTGCAAACACCCAACTACCAACAAACTCTAATCAAAGATCTCTCGGTAGATATTCCTGCTGATAGTGGTTTGTTAATTATGGGCCCTAGTGGTTGTGGGAAAAGTTCTTTGTTAAGAGCGATCGCCGGATTATGGAACTCAGGAACAGGTTCAATTAACCGACCAGAACTAGATGAAATTTTGTTTCTTCCCCAAAAACCTTACATGATCTTAGGGACTCTGCGGGATCAGCTAACCTATCCTCATGCCGAGCAAGATATTAAAGATAGTGAGCTAGAGCATTCTCTTCGCAAAGTTAATCTAGCTGATTTAGCCGAGCGATTTGGCGGTCTTGATGCCGAGCAAGACTGGGGAGATGTTTTGTCTCTTGGGGAACAACAGCGACTAGCTTTTGCGCGAATTTTAATTAACAAACCGCAGTATGTCATTTTGGACGAGGCAACTAGCGCTCTTGACATAGTTAATGAAGCCGAACTTTATCGATACCTTAATCAAGGAACGACTACTTTTATCAGTGTTGGTCATCGTCCTACCCTAACTAAATATCATCAACAAATTCTCAACTTAGTTGATAAAGACACCTGGACATTAAAAGAAGCAAATGCAGAGTAACTAAGATATATGATGGCTAGATCATTGAGTCTAGACATTCTCTTAAAGCTATCGCCAATTCCTCTGCTGTTTGGTAGCGCTCGCTTGGCTCAGACTGACAAGCAAGTCTGAGCACTTCTTTTAATTCAGCCGAGATGTGGGGAATTTTTTCAACATCAAATTCATAGCGATTATTGGCATAAGTAAAATACTGCATTGGTGTTTTTCCTGTCAGAAGGAAAATTAGGCTAGTCCCAACTCCATAAATATCTGATTGGGGACATGGTTTGCCTCGATATTGCTCGGGGGCACTATATCCTTCTACCCCAATGCGAGTACCTAGGGAAGTTCCCAATTCTTTGACTGCACCAAAGTCTAGTAGCATAACGCGGTTGTCCAAATTACGCAGCATTAAATTGGCAGGCTTAATATCGCGGTGAACTAACGGTGGGTCTAAACTATGCAAATAAGTTAGGGTTTCGCAGACTTGAATCATCCATTGAATCGCTCTCTCTGCGTTGATTTTTCCCAGGGAATTAGTAAATTTCTCAAGATTGTGACCATGAATAAGTTCCATAATCAGATACTTATGATCTTGATCTTCACCCACGAAGAAGTCATAGTATTTAGGAATATTTGGGTGATTTAAAGATTTGAGAATTCTCGCTTCCCGCTCAAATAATTCACGAGCTTTAGCCACCCTCAGCATATTCGCATTCATTTCTTTGAGAACCAACAGAAAAGGTGCAGTTTCGATAATTTTGTCTTTATTCCAGGCTAAATAGGTTGTTCCCATTCCGCCTACTCCCAAAACACGGAGAATCTGATATACACCAATGAATCGTTCTTCTTCGACTAATGGTGCGCCGCAGTGAATACAAAAAATACTATCCGTCGGATTATCCGCATGGATGCAAGGTTTATCTAATTTAACGGGGGTTTTTTGATCTATTCTGGTTGTTAGTTCGAAGCGAAATAAAGGTCCATTCTCAGCCAAACGAATTAAATCTTGATCTGCTATCTTCGCCTGTTGAACAAAAATTCCGTTAACTAGGGTGCCATTTGTTGCCGCACTTGCTAAATTCCATTGACTCTCTTCTAATTTGAGTTCTAGGTGCTGGCGAGAAACCTGTAAATAACCTTTGAGGACAATATCATTATTGTGCGCCCTGCCAATGCGGATCAAGGATTTTTGATCGAAATTCCAACTGTTTATTGGCTGATTCGTCTGAGATTCTAAGAGAGTGAGAGTCACCATAAAAATAACTACAGTTGATGATATGAAAGCAAACTAAACACTAACAAGATGTTCATAAAAATTTCAATTTATACTTCAAAGTTAGGTTGTAGCTTAATTCTAAGCAGAATGCCAGTTATATTGTCATGACCATTATGTTGATTTGCCATTTCAATTAAGTCATATAAACCAGATTGCAAATTGGTATTATTATTCATCAGCGGTTGGAGATAAGTCTGCCAAGTGGTTTCGAGAAAATCATTATCGGATAAACCATCCGAGCAAAGAAGAATTAGGCAGTCTTCATCGATGTCGAAAAACTCAATTGCTGGCTTGATAAATCTATTTCCTCTAGGCCCTAAAGCCTGAGTCAACTGATAGGCATCAGGTCGTCCATAAGCAATTTCTGGTTCTACACCGCGGTTAATTTCTCTTTGTCCTACTTCATGATCTTGAGTTAACTGCTCTAATCCTCTGCTTTGAGTTACCGAATAAATGCGACTGTCACCGATATGGGCGATCGCACATGAGGTATTTTGAAGTAAAGACATAACTAAAGTCGTTCCCATCATGCCATTACCAGAGCTATTATTTTCTAAATTACTCTCATAAATTGTCTTGTTTGCTAACAAAATTCCCTCACGAATTGTTTCCTCTTCCGGAAGTTGATCTTGCCAATGTTCATCAAAGTAAGTAGTTAAGGTGTCGACTGCCATCGCGCTAGCTACTTCTCCTGCTGAATGACCACCCATTCCATCACAAACAATATGCAACCCTTTGATATTGACACTCCTTTTGTCTGGAGTTTCGAGATGCTTGACACTTGTTTTTATGCCATAATAGTCCTCATTATGGTCTCTTTGTCTGCCATTATCTGTAACTACAGCTTCTTTGAGATCAGCTATTTCCATTGAAAAAGTAGCAGTTAGCATGTCTTCTGTTTGTTCAGGATGAAATAGACTATCAATGCCATCTTCCTCAAAGGTAAATAAGTCTTCTCTCGATTCCTCCCATCCAGTGGTCTCATCTATTTCTTCTAACGCTTCTTTTGAATCCGCAAGGGCACAAAGCTCTTCTCTAAATTCTTGAACAGTTTCAATTTCTTGATCGATAACTCTTTGAATTGTTCTTGCTAGTCCTTCAGCATAATTTTGTGGCGAGTCGCTAAGCCACTCATGCCATTTGATCGCTAACTCTTTTAAACTTGGTTCATATTCAGGGGCATCAAGATAAATTCTTTGGAACCCAAACGACTCATCTTCATCTAATAATAGGTTCTCTTTGATCATTAGCGTTTGAGTACAACCAGCCTTGACGAGAGGATGCCAGTATTTAAGAATTTCATTCAAGTACCATAAAATTTGAGTTGAATGAGAACTTTGCTTTGACCAAATTTCGCTTAACAAAACCCAATCTGAACGGTCTGCTAATAACAACACACTGTAATCGCCATTAGGCCAACAATCATATATTGCCGGAATCGCAGGCGTATAATGCTGGAGAGAAAAGTAAGGAAGTGCGAGAGCAGGAAATACTTCATCCTCATCTTCTCTGGGATCTAGGATGTAAAGTCTATCTATTCCTTTGCTCAAATCATCAAATAGTAAAGGTTTCTCTTTTTTAAGTTGGTCAAAATAAGACTCTTTAAGAGGGAACTTATCGACTACTTTGGTCTGAACCACAAACACATCAGCGGGTACAATCTCACCTAACGCTATGTTCTGTTCGGATTTGGAAGGTAAAAAGTATCTTTGTTGTTGATCAAGGTAATTATCCTTAATCTGCCATTCTTGATCTGATTCTGGGCTAGAATCCTTCGCTATTTCTCCATGTTGATTGCTCGATATAATGCTGCTCGCTAACTCTAACTGAGGAGCTTTTTTTACATTAGTTGCAATTAGCGCAACTAACTCTCTCGCATTGGCAGTTCCGCAAATTTCACAAGATAGAGTAGTCAAAGACATTTCTGCTCCACAGCCATGACAATTAGTTTGAACTAGAGAACTTCCACAGTGCTGGCAAAATCTATTGCTGTTAGGATTTTCTGACTGACACTCAGGACAGATTAACATTTTTTAAATTTCCTCTATAAATAGCAACCGAGATGCATTGATCTGCTTCTATTCTCAAAGTATTTTCCGTAATTAAGCAATCTCAAGCTAAATTTGAATAATCATTTTTTTATATGAGCCTTTTCTCAGGATAAGACTGGTATATTTTAGAATTAACCGAGAGAGCTTACCTTGGATAAGTTATATTTTTTTAATGTATAAATTAGAATATAGTTTAAATAAATATCAAGAGATTATATAGAAATTCTAATCTCATAATTTCTATTTGACAATCTTTTTAGTTAGTATCTAACTCTTCGTGTTCAGCTACTATTTACTTAGTGAATAAAAGAATTTTTGATTTTTGTCTATTCCCATTTTATTTTGATAACTGTGATGCTGATTCACTTCATCTACATGCCTATGCTTATGGTAGATCTAGTTGTTAAAAATGCTTATATATTCACCAAAATGCAGAACACTTGCAATATCTTTTGTCTGTTGCAATCATAGTTGTAACTACTCAATATATTTTGGGCATTAAGAAAATAGTTGTTATTGCGATAAGTTAGATTGGTCTTTTTTTTAGTTCAAGGATTGTTATTGAAATTAAAGGATGTTGGCAAACTTGGCATTCTAATTAATTCTTTATCTAAGGCTTGTCCCAAATTTTAGTCATCTTGGGATATTCATCAATCAAAAAAAATTACTTTGTTAACGTGGGTTAGGAATTTTCGCAATATTTGGTTTTTTAGTCTGGCATTAATTGAAGATTTTTCTAACTTTTTATTCTTAATCTCATTGAAAATACTGACGATCTATTGATTGAAGATATAGATAGATATGCTTTTTATGTGAATATATTTATTGATTAATATTGTTGATCTTGAGTATGGTTAGAAACTATAAAAAAATTGTTCTCAATAAGCACATAAAAATAAAAATATAATTGCTTCGTTGTAGTTATTATGTTCTTCCTAATTGTTGATTTTCGGAAATCTTAGCTCGAATATCAACGATTCTCGACCTGACTAATTAATAATCTTGGTTATACTTGTGTCAGAAATAGTAAGCATAAAAAGTTATGATTATGGCAAAAATGATTGAGCTTGCAGAATGAGCTTTTTGTATTATGAAAGTATTGATTGGATGATGGTCTTTTGATAGCTAAAGATTTTGTGGCTAATTTTGTTCTTGTGAATTTAAAGGATTAACTAAAATCGAATTCAGCAACTAAAAATTAAGATGGGTGGCAAGACAAGGGGTTTTTGAAAATATTTTGGAGAATTTAACTAACTACTATTAAGTATTTTTATGTTGTTAACTACAGATGGCTTCACAACCAATTTTGATATTAAAGACCACAATATTCTAATTGTGGACGACAATCCGACTAACCTAGCAGTAATTGTTGATTATCTCGAAGATTCTGGGCTAACAATTTTAGTTTCTCAGGATGGGGAAAGTAGCCTGAAGCGTGCTAAATACGCTCAACCAAGTATTATTCTCTTAGATGTTTTGATGCCTGGCATTGATGGTTATGAAACTTGTCGCTTGCTCAAACAAGATCCTGAAACTAAGGATATCCCCATTATCTTTATGACTGCTTTGTCTAGTACGGAAGATAAAGTTAAAGGGTTTAAAGTTGGTGCTGTAGACTACATCACAAAACCAATCCAACCTGAAGAGGTTTTAGCTAGAATTAATCTCCATTTAGAGCGAAGTTTTATGACGACTATTTTAGCAGAACAAAACAATCGTTTATCTGTTGAAATTGAACAACGTAAAGCAACACAGCAAAAGCTTAATCAGAGTAATCAAAAATTGAAAGCGGAAGTAAACGAAAGAATTTATATTCAGCAAGAATTAAAAAAACTAAATGATGAGTTGGAAAATAGAGTAGAAAAAAGAACAACTCAATTAACTAAAACAAACTATCTTCTTCAGCAAGAAATATCAGAACGAAAGCAGGCAGAAGCAAAAGTTAGAAATTCTTTAGAAGAGAAAGAAATACTTTTAAAAGAGATTTATCATCGTGTGAAGAATAATCTTTTAGTAGTTTCTAGTCTTTTAGAGATGCAAAGTAATTGTTTTGATGATCCTGAAATCACTAAGGTTTTTAGAAATAGTCAACATCGCTTGCATTCGATGGCACTAATTCATGAACAACTTTATCAGTCTAAAAATTTAAAGCAACTAAACTTTGGTAATTATCTGAATGTATTAACCAAAAAACTATCTGAGTCTTATGACACTTCCGAAGAAGGTGTGGAAATAAATATGGAAGTTGAATCAATTAATCTCAGTCTTGAAACCGCTCACACCTGCGGTTTGATTGTTAATGAACTAATTGCAAACTCTTTAGAACATGGTTTTGTGGGGAGAAAAGGTGGAAATATTTGGCTTGAGCTAAAACAAGCTGAAAGTTGTGGCTTAAGACTTCAAATCAAGGACGATGGAATTGGAATTCCTGATAATATTGACTTTTTTAACTCTGATTCTTTAGGTCTAAAGTTGGTTAGGATTTTAACTAGACAGTTAGAAGGAGAACTAAGTGTAGAGCAAAATCAAGGGACTTGTTTTACTATTCAGTTTGGAGAGTTAGACTATTGCGATCGCATTTAATTTGCGTCTTAATTTCAGAATCTAGAGTAAGTGAATGAGTATTTTGGGTAGCAGATTTGGAATCAAGTAGGATGTTTAGGGCAAAGAAGACCTCCGCCCCTGATTCCATTTATCTTAATTCATCCTAAATTGGCTCAACCTAAAACTGGTTTTTGTAAGGAACCGTTGGTTTTTTTCTTTTCTTATTTTTATTTTTCTGATAATCAATTTCTTTGAGTTTTTTCATGATGCGAGTGAAATACTCAGATAAATACTCTTCCATCGTCGTCATCTCTTGCTTATCAAGACCAAAGGTCTCATAAGTGTTATCCATATCTGCTTCGAATGCCTTCCCACTAGCTAGAACTTCAGCAAAAAACAATCTATTTGCTGTGTTTTGTCCCCAGGCAAAGAACCTTGTCACTCGACGGATTAGGCGTAGTACTGTTAGAGAAACTGTTGAAATTTTAGCGCTTTTGCTAGACAATCTTTCGCAAAGATCAATTAATTCATAAGCGCCCCAAGCTCTTGTGCCAACGACAGGAAAAGATTTTTTCTCCGTTTCTGGTGTTTCTAAAGCTTTGATTGAAAACTTGGCAATATCCTGAGTGTTCATGTAGGCAATAGGAGTATTTTCTCCACTGACCCAAACTACTTCATCATCGAGAATCGGAATCGCGTATTGAGCAATTAGGCCTTGCATAAATCCAGCTAGTTTGAGGGTTGTGTAATTTAAGCCAGATTCTTGGAGAAATAACTCAGTACAATGCTTGATTTTCATCAAGGGTACGTCAGGATATTGGTCAGCATTAAGGATGGAGAAGAAGATATATCTGTCGGTATCTGAATTTTGTACAGCCTGGATAAGATTAACTTTCCCCGTCCAGTCGACTGTTTCGATACTCAGGTTATCGGTAATTCTAGTTGTTGCAGCATCGATCACTGCATCAACTTCTTGTAGTGCAGGGGAAATTGTTTCGGGTTTGCAAAGGTCTCCTTTGACAACCTCAGCTCCCCATTCTGCTAGAAAAGAGGCTCTACTAAGAGAGCGAACTAAACATCGAACTTCGTGACCTTGATCTAAAGCATAGCGAGCGACTTGTCTCCCCAGGGTTCCAGTTGCACCGACTAATAATATTCTCATAAATATGATTTTAAATTAACATTTTGTAACGTTACTCTAAGAGTCTATCAAAATCTGGGTTTTTGCGATGAGTCCTTCTCGTCAATTAATTGTGATCTAGGACTTAAATTTCCAGTAACTGTCTTTGTTTGGTGCCTTTGAATTGTGGTTACGACTACTATTTAGTGCAATCTAAAATAAATCTTTCTTTAACTCAGCGTTGACAAGAACCGTGTTTGCAGAGATTCGGCTAATCATTTACCAATTTATCTATATTTGTCTGAGATTTATATTTACTTGTCTAGATTTAGATTTCTTGATCCCAGTAAGCTCTGAAAGTTGTTTGGCTGAGAATAGAAATCAAATTTTGAGTTGAAGCAATTTCGGTTAAGCTGAGGATTGAACAAGTAACTACAAAAATTTTCTCAACATGTTTGGTTTTCGTATTTTAGCGATCGCGTTTTTAAGTAGTATTTTGTGGCTAACTAGCTTTTTGGTAACTCCACAAGCAAGCGCTTTGACCCCAATTAAATTATCCAATCTTGCCTATACTGCTTGTGCTGAAGAGTCTGGGGAAGGTAACTACGTTGGTAGTGGCGATTTGGGAGCAAGCAACTGCTTTTTAATTGCTGGGAAAGCGAAAAACATGTCAGGAAAGACCTTAGTTGATGCTGATGTCTTTGGTCGGGTTTTTGATGCGAATGGCAATTCGATTATGGAAAACAGAGGCAGAATTGGCACAATTGAAGAGGTTCCTCCAGGGGTCAGCGATTTTGAAATCAGAATTAGTGTTTCTGCCAATCAGCCGACACCCTTAACCCTCAAGCAATTTAAAGCTTCTGGTTTTGCTAGTAAAGTTCGCCCTTTTTACTATGATGACTTTGAGGATTAAAATCCGCTGCCATAGGAAGCATAGACAGCTTGCGCTAGCGAACTTTCGAACAAGCCTTGCAACAACTGCAAAGCTAAGATAGCTAAAATTGCGGATAAGTCGATTCCACCCAGAGGCGGAATAATCGAACGGAAGATATTTAGATAAGGATCTGTGATGGGGCTGAGAAAAGAGATGATGTTAAACGCCCACTCTGCTCCTTGGAACCAGGACAAAAGAATTCTGACGATCAGTATATATCCGTAAATTTCGAGAAATTTAACTATGCTAGCGAGAATAAGGGCGACCATAAGGGTTTAATGCTCCAATAATTTTAAAATTTATTCCTTCGCTTATCTTAACGTGAGCTTACTCAGAATCAAAGTCGTTATTGCAACACCTTTGGAGTTATTTTGCTGTGGTGATTTTTTACCCAATTAATAGGCTCTTCCAATTAATTTTGAAGCTTTAATTCTGGTACTTTGATTAGGATGGCTGTAGGTAATCGAGAAAATTGCTATTGCTTCGTCTGAGAAATCGCTTCAATTTGTCTAGTTACTGTCAAGGCGGAATAACTTACTCCTGCTGTTCCTTCTCCTGGGTGAGTGGAGTCTCCCACTAGCCAAAGGTTTTTAATGGGGGTACGAGTGGCAAATCCGAAGGGTCCAAAAGTTGAGACTCGTTGACCAATGCCCCCAACTATTCCTTGATGTCTGGATGTGAACTTAGCAAAGGTTCTAGGTGTGGCTGTCTCTTGGTGGATAATTGTTTCTGAAGTGAGGTTGAAATAGGTATTTAATTTGGCGATCGCTTCATCGGTATATCTTTGTTTTAAGGATTCATAGTCAGCTTGAGAGCCTGACCACCACTTTTCTGTATCAGTAAAGGAAGAGGCGATGATTGTTGCTTGTTCAGATTTTGCTCTACCATCATCGGGCTTACTAACTGAGACAAACAAAGAGTTATTTTCGCCGATCTCTCCGTCGTATTTATAGAGAAATTGCAGATGAGGGGAACAATTATCAGGAATGGCAGTTCGGTTTACTCCCAAATAAATGACAAATGCACCTGACGCTGGGGGAAGTTTTGCTACCCTCGATTGATATTTGGGAAAGACAGCATTTGCTTGATCTTGGTTGATGAGTGCGACTAAGTTTTGGGCAGTTACATTGGCAACGATATGTTCTGCTTTAATTACTTGATTTTCACCAGTTTTGTTATTTAGAACCTCTACTGCAAAGGCTTGATTTTTTTGTACTTGAATTTTATTAACAGAGTGTCTTAATTTAAGTTGCCCACCATGCTTTTCTAAACCTTCAATTAGGCGATCGCTCAAAACTTGCATACTGCCTTGGAGATGAAATAATCCTTGCGGATTTTGAGATACTGCTAGAGCTGTTGCTGCATAAAGCAAAGCTGTTTCCTCCGTGCCAACCTGAGAATAAAGTTTAAGTTGGATATCCAAAAAAGTTTTTAATCTGAGGTCTTGATTTAGTCCATATAGTTTAAGGGCATCGCCTACTGTCATTAAGGCAAAAGGAACAGTAATTAATGTGTTGGGGCGTAGCGCAGTAACTAGCTGTTTGAAATCCCAGAGGTTTCGGGGTGGCAAAACAGGATCGCGAGCTTGAAACTGCCAGCTAGCGTTGAATAATTTTTGGAGTAGCTGCCAAAAAGGTTCGCTACCTGGAAATTGTTTTTGTCTTTCTTGTTGCCAACGTTGGCGATCGCGCCAGACATTTATCGGCTCGGTTTCTCCTGGCAGGAATACGGCGCAGGCGGGATCGCAAAAAGTGGCAGTTGGCAATTCGATCTCTAATTCATTAAAGATGCGATGATGAATTCCCCCTGGTTCTAACCCAGCTACTTGGGTTGCACCTACATCGAAAGTAAATCCTTTTCTTTTAAAAGTAGAAGCACAGCCGCCTGCAACAGTTGCTTGTTCGAATATGGTTACTTTATATCCTCTTTTGGCTAGGAGCGCACCTGCCGTTAGACCACCAATTCCTGCTCCAATGACAACTATTTCGGACTTAATTTGATTTGAAGCGATCGTCATATATTGTCTTGAATTTATATTTCTTAACAATTTAATTGTGACATATTTACTTGCTTGTCTTGAAAGTATGAGCAAGAAAAATAACCATCAAAAAAGATGAGCGCTTAGCTGCTCATCTGTAAAAAAATAAATATTGATTTGCTAAGTTCAACCGCAATATAATCGTTCTCAAATAGCAAATTCAAATTTTTATAGTTCAGAGTTTATTTTAAAATCCCTGCCAAGATATCTTTAACTCCATCTCCGCCTTTATTCTGAACAAAAGAGAGAATGATGGGTACAAACTTGGATACCATGCCAGGGTTCATGCCTAATTGACCAAAACCACCTGCTAAAGCGGCAAGACCAGCTACTTTACCTAAGCCGCCTCCACCGCCGCCCATTGCACCAGCTAATCCACCAAGTGCACCAGCGATTCCCCCACTGCTTTTGGGTGCTGCGCCAATTAGTCCAGAAATACCAGGGATAGCATTGGCAACCTGAGAAAATTCGCCATCACCCAATTTTTCTTGTGCCATCTGAAAAATCAAACCTGCTCCACCCTGAGCCTGCTCTTCTTTGATATTAAGACCTTGAGCTAACTGCTGAATTAATTCCATAGTTAATTGATAATTTAAGTTCTTTTGATCTCAATCCTGCCAAAGAAATTTATAATTTGCCAGAAGAAAAGCTTAAGATCTTGAATTTTACTTGGGTGACAAACATAAGACCATGGTTTAATTTGTCGAAATCATTATCAGAATTTAGCCTAACAAGATCTTTGAAGTAAAAAATCCCTTTATTTGAAAATACGCCATTTAGCCAACTATCTAAGCTATTTAGCCAAACTCTTTGTTTAGGCTATGTTAATGTGTTTCTCAAGTTGCTTAGTTAGGGCGATCGCTGATCTTAATTTCTGAAAGTGATTTACCAAGATAGCTTGCTCGAATAATTGCTTTGGGAGGTTGAGATTTTTGTTGGTAGGATAGCGCTAGCAAATTTAATCGAATTAACCACAAACTGGATCGTTTATGACTTCAGATCATCTATTGATAGCGCAAGGATTATCAAAAAGTTTTGGCGGGATTAAAGCAGTTCAAAATGCTAACCTCTCAGTCAGAGAAGGTAGTATTACTGGCTTAATTGGTCCTAATGGGGCAGGAAAAACAACCCTCTTTAACCTGTTGTCTAATTTTATTCCGCCAGATAGTGGATCTGTGATCTTTGATGATGTAAATATCAGTAAGTTGTCGCCTCATCAAATTGCTCAATGTGGTTTTATTCGAACTTTTCAAGTAGCAAGAGTTTTGTCTCGTTTATCGGTTTTAGAAAATATGTTGCTGGCTGCTCCTAAACAAACAGGAGAAAATTTTTTTCAGGTCTGGTTACAGCAGTCGCAATTAAGAAAAGAAGAGCAGCAAAATAAGCTTAAAGCTCTAGAAATTTTAGAATCTGTAGGTTTAAGCGACAAGGCTAATGATTATGCAGGTGCTTTATCTGGTGGGCAGAGAAAACTATTAGAAATGGCGAGAACTTTGATGTGCAAGCCAAAACTTATTTTGTTAGATGAGCCAGCCGCAGGCGTAAATCCTACCCTAATTAAACAAATTTGTCAGCACATTATTAACTGGAATCAAGAAGGAATAACTTTTTTAATTATTGAACATAATATGGATGTAATTATGTCTTTATGCGATCGCGTTTGCGTCTTGGCAGAAGGAACTAATTTAGCAGAAGGTGATCCTACGGAAATTCAGAATAATAGTGCAGTTTTAAAGGCGTATTTAGGAGAATGA
>CALKUU010000114.1 GCA_937996665.1 uncultured Xenococcaceae cyanobacterium
GGCTTACCCAAAGTAAGCAATTCCTGCATATTCGGATTTTCGTAAACAAAATCCGCTTCCGAAAGATGCCCAAAGGCTTCGTGAATAAACACCCCTGCCAAATAAGGATCGAGGACAACACTATATTGACCACCCTTAACCGAGCTAGCCTCTAACTGTTTAACAGCTCTTTGGGCAGCACCCAAAACTCGATCTTCGATGCCAACTAACGAGTCAAAATCATTACGAGAGTGAACCGATTCAAATCCTTGACGAACAACTCCCGCTTCACCTCTGGCGATCGCTCCAAAACGACCATTCACATCCATCCTTTCTTGAGCGATGCAACTGCCAGTGGAATTGACAAAATAGTTAGTCGTAAAGCGATCGCTAATTCCGGCGATCGTAGTTTGAATGCGATCATCGTAGTCCAGAAGCAATTTGTTATAAGTTTCTAGCAAAGATCGCTTGTCAGCTAAGCTCACACCCCGAGGATCGCGCTGAATATCTACCCGCACAATGTCCTCAATCGGGTCAATATTTGCTAGTTGAGTAGTCTCAGAACCAACTAATTTAGCTTGAGAAATCGCCTCAGCAATCCGAGTATCAAGCTCTGCCAACCCATTAAAAGTAACAAAACTCCAGCCACCGCGATCGCAAGCTCGAATTCCCCCAGAAAGAGAAAAACTCCGATCAACCGCATCTAATTGATGACCACGAAAAGCCAAGCCAGTAGCTTCGCTTTGCTCTACCCTAATTTCTAAATAATCTACTGAATTGCGATGAGAGGCGATCGCCTTTTTTAAAATCTCGATAGTTTCCTGATTACTCACGTTCAACCCTAACTAAATAATTTTTGCTGGCTAACAACCAATATATTCAGTTTACTTAAGAATTAAAATCCTAGTCGGCAACATCACAAACATCGTTATGTTTTCAGTCGCTAACAAGATCAAAAATCAAACAAGCGCGATCGCTTACTTACCTTGCCTTAATCATCATTCCTCAGCTATCTAGTTACCGATAAACATACTGTTAACTAAAGAGTAAAAGCTCAAGCAAATTACGATCATTAGAGGAGAGAAAAAACTCGATTTCCCCTCAGGCAAGCCAATAATTTGGGTCAACCCAGCAAACAGGGTCAAAATTCCATAAGATAAACCAAAAACTAGAAACATCAACAAGGATAGAGATAAAACTCCTTGGGGGGTCACAAACAAGCTAATCAGAAGACAGGCAAGCCCTAAAGGCAAGCAGACAGCGCCAGCTAAAAACAGATCTTGAGCCAAACTGAAATGGACTCGATTAACGAGACGAGCAAAAATAGTGACTATCACCATGAAAATAAATGGGAAGAAATTGATAATCACCAAATCCCAAGCATTCAATGGAGAAATAGTAGGCACAAAATTAAGAGAAGAGCCAGTGATTATATAACCACTCATCGTCAGACATAAATCAGTGCAAATCCCATAAAGGATACCAACCCCAATTAATTGACTAGAAGACAGACGATTAAAAGAGGTTGCCAGCCCACCCATCGGATTCAAGAAATAAGTAAAAAAAGTAGTTAACGAATCATTAATCAGGCGAGTAAAACCAATTAGCAAGGAATTTAAGCCGAAACCGCCTCCCCTAATTGATTTAATTTTTTTCTGAGTTAATTGATAAGCATCCTTATTCCCCTCTTTTTGAAATAGTTGAGAGGCAATATTCCAATCGTCAACAGCCAAAGAATTATCTTTGATATCTTGATAAGCAATGCCGCGATAATAGTATGCCTGAGCATAATTTTTATCTTGGCGAATAGCTTCACTATGAGAATCAACAGCAGCTTGAGAGTAACCAAGACTAAACCTGGCTCTACCCTGGTAATAATAGGCTTTTGGCACTGAGGGGCTAATTTGGATAATCCGATAACAATCATCTAAAACACCCTGATTATCTCCAAGCTTGTAGCGCATCTCACATCTTTTGAGATAAGCATCAATAAAACTAGGATCGAGTTCAATTGCTTTAGAAAATTCCTTGATTGCTTTTTGGAATTGTTTAGATTTTGACTTGCTCAATCCTCTGGAGAAAAAATCTTGGGCGCTGTTTCCTGTTGCCGAGGAACTGTACTCATAACTGGACGAATAGCTTTTGCTAACAGTGGTACGGCTATCCTGCTTGCTGGACAATCTCCGCTCTCGATCGTAACGAGTCCGTTTGGTCTGATCGGAAAGTGTTTCGTAAGCTGAGGAAATCAACTTAAATCGTTCAGCAGTTTCAGGATCATCTGGGTTCAAATCAGGATGGTATTTTCTTGCTAAACGACGGAATGACAATTTAATATCTTCATTGGTCGCATCGGAAGATACTTGCAAAATAGAATAGTAATCTGTTTTGTTTGTCATTGTCCCTATGTCACTAAAAATAGTAGCCAAGAAGTAGCTAGGCTTCTTTACATTTAAAGTAAGAATTTAGCACTTAAAATTTATTTCTTACTGATTTGAATAAACTTTTTCCTTCTAAGGTTAAAATACATGTTGCTTGATCTTCAACCAGAGTATAAATACTCAATGAGATCAAGTTAAAAATTTGTAGTACCAATTTATCTGCTCTATGCGGACTTTTTTGATTGTTTGGCTCGGACAACTTGTTTCGGTATTAGGTTCTAAGCTATCTGAATTTGCTTTAGGCTTTTGGATTCTGGAACAAACCTATAAAGACTCAGGAAACATTACCGAATTTGCAGTTGTTATCCTGCTTATCTATTTACCAAAGGTAATTGTATCTCCGTTTGCGGGAGTGCTAATAGACCGATGGAATAGACGATCTTCAATGATTCTGAGTGATGCAGCCACAGGATTAATTAGCATTGCCATCATCGTCTTGGTATTCACTCAACAATTGCAGGTTTGGCATATCTATGTTGCCATTACAATTTCTTCCTCTTTTGGAGCCTTACAGCTACCTGCCTACCAAGCAGCGATCGCCCAAATAGTTCCCCCACAAAATCTTAGTCGTGCCAATGGCATGGTTCAAGCCTCAATTGGAATCGCTAAGATTGCCTCTCCCTTTATCGCTGGCTTGCTGATGAAGTTTGTCGGCTTACTTGGAGTTCTCGGTATTGATTTAATCACATTTACAATCGCCTTATTATCTTTAGCGATCGTCAGATTTCCCGATCTCAAGCGCGACAAATCAAAAAGAAAACGTTCTAAAAAATCTTCAATCAAAAAGTTCGCTACAGATACGATTTTAGGTTGGAAATATATTTCCAATAAGCCAGGTCTTTTAAGACTCTTATTGTTCGTTGCCGTTAGTTACTTCACAACTGGAATGCTAGAGGTCATTCTCTGGCCGTTGCTATACGAGCCGAATTCCACTAGCCAGTTAGGCAGCATTCTAACTATAGGTGGTTGTGGAGTTTTGGTTGGTAGCCTGATTATGAGCATTTGGGGGATAAACAAAAACCGAGTTTTGGTTATTGTCGGTTGCGTTGCCTTGCAGGGTGTCGTAATTATGGCGGCAGGACTTCAGGCATCTTTGATAATCTTAGGTTTGGGAATTTTTCTCTACCTATTTGCCCAGCCGATTATCATTAGCTCTAATCAAGCAATTTGGCAGAATAAAATTCCTGCCCGAATTCAAGGGAGAGTATTTGCCTTGCAACAGAGTTTGGAGAGAGTCTTAGCCGTTTGTGGCTATATTTTCGCTGGTCCGTTAGTGGATCGGGTTCTGAATCCGTTAATGCGGTTAGATAATTCATTTATCGAGCAGCTTAGTCAAATAATTGGCGGGGAAGCCGTTCAAGAAAGAGGAATTGCTCTGTTGCTAATTTTACTTGGAGTCTTAAACTTGATTTTGGTAGCGATCGCCCTAAGAGAACCTAAACTAATTCAACTAGAAAAAAATCTACCAGACCGTAATCGATTCGACGAAGCTAATCTAAACTTTTCGGAAATCAACTCCAAGCAATCTCTTTCCTAAGCCAATATATCTGCTCGAATTGACCTAATCGAATTAATCGGACAACCAACTTAAAAATGAAAATTGCGATTATTACTTCTGGTTTTTTTCCAGTAATTGATGGGGTCACAATCACTGGTTATTCAAGAGTCAAAGAATTAAGCAGGCAAGGTCATCAAGTAATTGTATTTTGTCCCGACTACAGCCAAATTCCGCAGATCTATCCCCAATGGGCAGATTACACAGGCGAGATTTTTCCTGGAGTAAAGGTTGTTAATTTGCCAAGCACTAGTTTTTTTGTTGAATTTGAACGCAATGTAGCTTGGTGGGGTCATCGTCAATTAGAAGCAGAATTAGCAGCATTCAAACCTGACATCATCCACGTTGATGAGCCAGAGAGGTTGTTTGTTGGTTTCTGGCGAATTCCAGGCTTACGTTATGCTCACCAACAAAAAATCCCTTGCATTGGCTTCTTCCGCACTAATTTCATTGAGTATCTAGCTGATTTTTTTGCGCTACCCAAACCAATCTTACTTTTTTTACAATGGCTGGTTAAGCAACTAATTTTGTATGTTTACAATGCCTACGATCTAACCTTGGTTACCAGCAAAATAACTGTCACCAAAATAAAGAAATTGGGCATCAAAAATACTCACTATGATAACTTCCTAGGACTTGAATTAGATAGATTTCATAACCTTCAGCCCCAATCTAATTTCTTTCAAGAAAAATATAATCTACCCAAACTAGACAACAAAATAAAATTAATATTTGTCGGCAGATTAACCCCCGAAAAGGGCTGGAAATTCACGTTAGATAATTTGCCTAAAATAGCTAACAGCATAGATGTTGAGAAGGTTGCCTTTTTAGTTGTCGGTGATGGTGAGTTGCGGGAACAAATAAACCAAGTAATGAAGGATAATATTCCTCATTTTCATCTCTTTGGCAGAGTCCAGCCAGAACAAGTACCAGAGCTATTAGCAAATAGTAGTTTTCATGTGACAACTTCTGAGAAAGAAACAAGAGGACTAACTATTTTGGAGGCTTTCGCCGCTGGCATAACCGTAATAGCACCAAATGCCGAGGGCGTAGTCGAAAGTATTGATTCAGGGGATAATGGTTTTCTTTATCAACCAGGAGATATAGACGATTTTATTTTGAAGCTGAAGACCCTAATTGAAGATAGAGAATTATGTGAGCAAATGGGATTAAATGGTAAGTTGTCAATTGAGAATCAATATACTTGGGATGCCACGGTTAAAAGGCTGTTAGCTGTTTGGCAACAACAAATTGATAGCAAGAAATAAATTAATAACAAGCTCTATCCATGAATTTGCCTCAATCTGACCAGTTTAATCGCAACCAAAGCTCTTTAAACGAGCTAATGCAAAGGTCTTCTATCACCAATTTGGAAGATTTGAGTGAAGTAGCCAACGTCCCTGAATTACAAATTAGAAGGTTGCTGTATGGTCTAGTTTATAAACTATCAGTCGAAAATTCTCTTAAATTAGCTCAGGTTCTCCAAATCGATCTACAAAAATTCATTACTTTGTTTGCCGAACCTGAAAACGCTGATCTCCCTACAGAGAAAATCACTAGCCAATCAAATCAAGAAGATAGCCAAAATAATCGTTCTTGGCAGCAAGAGTATCAAAGATTAAAACAAGAAATTACCGAGCAACAAAAAACCTTGCAAGTTCAGTTTCAACAAGATAGCTTGCAAGTTATCGAATCTTGGCTAATTCAATGGCCAACTGCGATCGCCGCGATCGCTAAAAATCCCGATTTACCAGCAGAAAGATTAATTCCTTTGGTTAACCCCGTCAAAGAATTGGTTACCAATTGGGGTCTAACGGCAATTGAATCGGTGGGTGAAGAACTTGCTTACAATCCCCAATTCCACGAATTAATGTCAGGGATAGCAGAACCAGGAGCAATGGTAAAAGTTCGTTATGTTGGCTATAAAAAGGGAAATGAGATACTCTACAAAGCAAAAGTAAGCCCTCTAGAGGAGTCTTAAAATAGCGAATGAATTGGTGGAATAAACTAGCTAAAAACCGGTTGGCATCTTTAGGGGCAGTTATTTTAATTGTTTTCTACATTGTGGTTATCTTTGCCAATTTTTTTGCCCCTTACGATCCTTACGAATCACAACTAAATGGCTCTTTACTCCCACCAACCCAAATCCATTGGCGAACAGAAGATGGTGAGCTAACGGCTCCTTACGTTTACTTGACCACGCAAGGTGCGACGGAACTAGAAACAGGCGATCGCCAATTAAATGTAGATAAGCAAACTCCATCTCCACTTGCTTTCTTGACTCAAGGCAAATCATACGATTTCTTAAAAATTCAAATACCGCTTCCAACAGCGATCAAAACCAAAACTATTTTCAAATTTTTGCCGATCCCCCTACCTGCCAAATTTGAAGAAAAAACTCTGTTTAAAGGAATTCCCACCAACATTCATTTATTCGGAACAAAAGGCAAGGGGAAACTCAACTTACTCGGAACCGACGAACAGGGCAGAGACGAACTCAGCAGACTAATTTTCGGCGGCAGAATTAGCCTCTTTATTGGCTTAGTGGGCATTATGATTTCCTTTCCCCTCGGTCTCTTCGTAGGGGGAATATCTGGCTATTTTGGTGGCTGGATAGATGCGGTTTTAATGCGCTTTGTAGAAGTGTTAATGACCATTCCTGGGATTTATTTACTAATTTCTTTGGCTGCGGTTATTCCGCCTGGGTTAAGTAGCGCCCAAACTTTCTTGTTAATAGTCCTAATCACTTCTTTTATTAGCTGGTCTGGTTTGGCAAGAGTAATTCGCGGTCAGGTTTTATCGCTAAAAGAACAAGAATTTGTCCAAGCGGCTAAAGCGATCGGGGCAAAACCGATTTACATAATTTTGCGCCACATTCTGCCTCAGACGGCGACTTATGTAATTATTTCTGCCACCTTAGCTGTTCCTAGTTTTATTATCACCGAATCGGTTTTAAGCCTGATTGGATTGGGGATTCAGCAACCAGATCCTAGTTGGGGCAATCTGCTTTCTTTAGCAACCAACGCCTCGATCTTAGTCCTGCAACCTTGGCTAATTTGGCCACCAGCTTTGTTGATTATTCTGACTGTTTTATCGTTTAATCTTTTGGGAGATGGATTAAGGGATGTGCTTGATCCTCGTAGTCTCCAGAATAAATAGGTTATCTCCAAATTTGCGGATTCATCGATATGGATTCTTTTCGATACGCAAAAGCTACAAAGAGAAGCTTCCTTTCAAGATTCATTTAAAACTATCGAGACCTATTCTTGGTAAAATGCCTAGAGATTATAAATAAATTATTAAAAATAATTGTTATCGGATTCAATGCCAGCCGATCAATTGCTAGTCAGGAAGTCAACTCTAGGTTATTTACTATGAATAAAGCTGTTAAACAAAAAGCGATTACAATTCTCGGCTCAACTGGTTCGATTGGCACTCAAACCCTTGATATTGTGACCGACCATCCCGAGCAATTTCGGGTAGTTGCCTTAGCCGCAGGCAGAAATATTCAACTACTTGCAGAGCAAATTCGTAAGTTTAAACCAGAAATAGTTGCCACTTCCTATCCAGAAAAAGTTGCTGAGTTGCAAGCAGCGATCGCCGATGTGCCAAATCCACCCCAAATTCTTGCTGGAGACGAAGGAGTCGCCGAGGTCGCTCGATATGGAGACTCAGACAGTGTAGTCACAGGAATTGTTGGATGTGCAGGATTATTACCAACGATCGCGGCGATCGAAGCAGGCAAAGATATTGCCCTCGCCAACAAAGAAACTTTAATTGCTGGGGCACCAGTTGTCTTACCTCTAGTCAAAAAACATGGAGTTAAACTCCTCCCTGCCGACTCCGAGCATTCAGCAATTTTTCAATGCTTGCAGGGAGTTCCTGAAGGTGGTTTGCGAAGAATTATTTTGACAGCATCAGGTGGCTCGTTCCGCGATTTACCCGTAGAAAAATTGGCTAACGTTACCGTTCAAGATGCCCTTAAGCATCCTAATTGGTCAATGGGTCAAAAAATCACAATCGACTCTGCCACTTTGATGAACAAGGGGTTAGAGGTAATCGAAGCTCATTATTTATTCGATGTCGACTACGACAACATTGATATTGTCATTCATCCGCAAAGCATTATTCACTCCCTTATTGAAGTTCAAGACACTTCGGTATTAGCCCAGTTAGGTTGGCCAGATATGCGCTTACCCCTTCTCTATTCTCTGTCTTGGCCAGAACGGATCTATACAGATTGGGAAAAATTTGACTTAGTTAAAGCAGGAGATTTAACTTTCCGCGAACCAGATCATGACAAATATCCTTGTATGCAGCTAGCCTACTCAGCAGGTAGAGCAGGAGGATTAATGCCTGCTGTTTTAAACGCAGCCAATGAACAGGCAGTAGCTTTATTCCTAGCCGAAAAAATTGACTTTTTAGATATTCCTCGTTTGATAGAGGAGACTTGCGATCGCTTTGGTAGTAAAAATATTCAAACACCCAGACTTGAAGACATCCTTGAAGCTGACACCTGGGCAAGAAGAGCAATTTTAGAGGCAACGAAATAAGAATAGAAATAGGGGGGTTCCTCATAACCTAAAGACAAGTAGCGATCCCCTAATTTCTGAGGCTAATATGATGATGAACTCCAGACTAGAACAAACCAAACGTCAGCAGAATTAATCAATAAATTCTTTGGAGTAGTTAAATCGAACCCAGTTAATTATGCCCGCAAATAATAATCAAGAGACCATAGTTTTAGCTTTAAGTGTCTTAGTTACAGGTTCCTTATTAGCTGGAGGTGGTTGGTTTCTGACAAAGTCCGATTTGTTTGCTCGCCAAGAAAATACAACTCAAAAACAGAGCAACAGTACCGCCAATCATCCCCAAGCAAAGGTTACCTTAACTGCTTTAGGAGATACTTTTAGTGGCTATTCGACTCTGCGGAGCAATGCGTTTCAAGGCTCATTATTAGAGAGAGGGGTGGGAATAAAATATAGCGACGAATTCGATCAAAAAAAGAGAGCTTCAGCCCTAAAACAAGGTAAGGCAGACTTAATTGTTACTAGCTTAGATCAATATCTGACACATCTTCCTCAAGGAAAAATTGTCGCTCTTTTGGATCGCACAGTTGGGGCAGATGCAGTTGTCCTCAACAAGAAAAAGTATCCCCAGCTCAATTCCTTATTAGATTTGGAAAAACTGATTAATCAATCAGCACAAAAAGGCAAGCGACTCAAAATAGTTTTTGCAGGAGATACACCAAGCGAGTTTTTAGCAATAGTTTTAGATACGAAGTTCACTAACTTCAACTTGGCAGATCTAGATATTGTGCGGGTAGCAGATGCCAGTGAAGCCTGGCAAACAATGCAGCAAGATCCAGAAATTGCAGTAGCGGTCTTGTGGGAGCCATTTGTAACCGAAGCAAAGAAACAAGGAAACACAGTTGTGATTAGCAGTAGTGATGCGCCAAAAACAATTGTTGATGTGGCAGTTGCAAGCGATCGCATCCTCGAAAACAATCCTGAGGCTGTTAAACATTTTGTCGAAGCCTATTACCGTCGATTGGATAGTTCCCTACAAGACAAGGGTTTATTAATCAGACAAATTGCTACTGATGGAAATTTAAGCACTGCCGATGCCAGAATTGTCAAAGATGGAATTAAATTTTTCACTTCGGTCGAGGCAAAACAATGGCTAGAATCAGGAACTTTAGATAAAAGGATTAAATCGATTGCCGCAATCCTGACTCTCTCAGGAAAAACCAGTTCGATTCCCCCTAACCCCCCTGACTTATATGATGGACAATATTTGAATCCTATTGCCCAACAAACAGCAACGATTATCGATCTAATCGCCGAAGATAACCCCGAACTGGCATCTCTATTAAAAGGACAAGAAAAGTCAGTTAAAAAAGTAGCAACAAGCCAAGTTCGCGATGCCAAACCAATTGGAAATCTCCAACTCAAAGGAGAGGTTAAATTTCAAACTGGATCAGCACAATTAACATCCTCAGGAAGACAAACACTTAACCAACTGGTTCAAGAAATTAATGAATTTAGCCCCAATAATATTGCCATAAAAGTCCAGGGTCATACCAGCAAAACAGGTAGTGCGGCAATTAATCAAAGGCTATCCGAGCAGCGAGCTAAAGTCGTAGAAAATTATTTAAAACAACAAAAACTCCCCCATAGTTTTGTCTCCGAGGGTTTTGGCTTTTCTCAACTTTTACCAGGTGTGAATTCTAGTTCTCCACTTCACCAAAGAACAGTCATTCGGCTAGTCCGCATTGGGTCTTAAATTTGACCGCCACTCAAGATCCAATATCAATAATGAGTCTCTCTACCTAGTTATGAGAAGATAAGTAAAGACATATTAATGAATTTGAAGAAAAATTATGGCAGAAATTCAATTTTGTAGAGGGATTAAAGAAAGCGTAGTCCCAGATATCAAAGTTACCCGCTCTCGCAATCTCGACGGTGGCACTGCTACTTTCTATTTTGATGGACCAGATGCCTTGGCTAGCGACAGTACCGTTGAAATTACAGGTATGTATTTAGTCGACGACGAAGGTGAAATCGTAAGCCGCGATGTTAAAGGTAAATTTATCAATGGCAAACCTTCAGCGATCGAATCCAAATTATCCATGAATTCAGCAGCAGAGTGGGAACGCTTTATTCGCTTTATGGACAAATATGCAGAAGAAAATGGTTTGGGTCTGGACAAAAAGTCTTAAGAAGCAACCTAAATGTTTGACCAGCTACATAGCCAACTACATAGATAGTCAATTTGATTTTGTTTCCCCTTAGCTAAGAGTTTAGTTTTGGGGAACTCTAGATGCTAACTTAAATTAGATCTAGGATATTGTCGAAAAAATTAAATTAGCAATCTAGCTGATGAACTATAAACCACACCCCGATAAAGAAGGAGTAGCTCTCAATTGTGTCGTAATCACAATTAGCGATACTCGTGATGAAGAGACAGATAAAAGCGGACAACTAATTCAACAATTGTTGATCGATTCTGGGCATAAAATTGCCGCTTACGGAATTGTTAAAGATGAACCTGAAACAATTAAAAATCAAATCGAGCAATTGGCGATAGATACACCTCTTGATTTGTATATTTTTAACGGGGGAACAGGCATTGCCCCTAGAGATACAACCTATGATGCCATCTCTAAATTATTAGAAAAAACCTTACCTGGGTTTGGCGAGATTTTTCGTAATTTAAGTTTTCAAGATATTGGCTCTCGGGCGATCGCATCTCGGGCGATCGCAGGAGTTTATCAAAATAAACTCATTTTTTCCTTACCAGGCTCTTCAAACGCAGTCAAACTAGCTATGGAAAAAATAATCTTACCCGAAATAGTTCACTTAGTTGAGCAACTACAAAGTTAAAAATTACGCTACACCACAAGCAAGTTTTTAATCAGCTCTTTCTGATTAGCCAGAAAAAAGGAGTAGAACGATAAGTTTACTCCAGCTTTCGCTTATTAATATTTTCACCGGCATAAATTCCTAATCTTAAGCTCATTCTAAGACCAGTTCTCAAGATTAGGAAATCACAACCTTTTGTTATTCAGCTTCTTCTCTGGCTTTAGCAGCTTCATCAGGGTGAATACCCAAACGAGTTAGATTTAGGCGACCCTTGTTGTCAAAGTTGCGAACTTTAACCACAATTTCATCACCAACTGCCACTTCATCCTCTACTTTGCCAACTCTTCCTTCGGCTAGCTGAGAGATATGGATCATGCCTTCTTTGCCAGGCAGAACCTCAACAAAAGCACCAATATCAATAATTCTGGTAACCTTGCCCAAATAGACATCACCTTCATTAAGCTTACGGGTCATGTTGTAGATCAGTTTTTTCGCTCTTTCAGCTTTTTCTGCTTCTACTGCCGCAATTATCACAGTACCATCATCTTCAATATCAATTTTAGAATCAGTCTGCTCAACAATTGCCTTGATGGTTTTACCAGAAGGACCAATTACCATCCCAATCAAATCTGGATCTATTTTGAGAGTTAGTAATCTCGGTGCATAAGGGGAAAGCTCTTCACGAGGCTTGTCTATAGCTTCGAGCATCTTGCCCAGGATATGCATTCTCGCAGGTAGTGCTTGACGGATAGCGGTTGCTATTACATCCATAGACAACCCAGTAATCTTCATATCCATTTGCAGGGCAGTAATCCCACTATCTGTGCCTGCAACTTTGAAGTCCATATCTCCCAAAAAGTCTTCAATTCCTTGAATATCAGTGAGGATACGAACTTCATCGCCTTCTTTGATTAAACCCATCGCTGCCCCACTCACGGGTTTGCTAATAGGCACGCCTGCGTCCATCAAAGATAGAGTGGAACCACAAACAGAACCCATGGAAGTAGAACCATTAGAGGACAAAACCTCTGAAACTACTCTTAATACATAGGGGAAATCTTCTTGAGAAGGCAACACTGGCATTAGGGATCTTTCGGCTAAAGCACCATGACCAATTTCTCTACGACCAGCAGATCTTAAAGGTTTGGTTTCTCCTACAGAAAAAGGAGGGAAATTATAATGATGCAAATAGCGCTTTTCTGAATTGGGATGCAAATCATCGAGGTCTTGAGCATCTCCTGAAGTTCCGAGGGTAGTTAGAGAAAGAACTTGAGTTAGCCCTCGCTGAAACAAACCACAGCCATGAACTCGGCGAGGAAGAAGTCCTACTTGGCAAGATATCGGTCTCACTTGGTCTAGCTTCCGTCCATCAACGCGAATACCATCTTCAATAATTTGGCTACGCATTAACTTTTTAGTTAATGACTTAAAGTATTTGCCGATCGCTTTAGAATCTTCTTGGACTGCTACACTCAGGGGATCTTCTTCCCCAAGTTCAGCAATCTCAGCCTCAACTTTGGTGGCTTTAATTTCATCCAAAGCCGTGTCTCTAGCTTTTTTATCGAAGTCGTATTGCGAGAGAATTTGTTTGATATCAGCCGTAGTGCGATCGCTAATAAACTGCTTGAGAGCCTCATTTTCTTGAGGAGTTTCAGCCGTAGCAATCTCAATTCCTAACTCTTTAATTAAGTCTCTTTGAGCTTGAATTAATTCCTGTACAGCCTCATAGCCGAAATCGATCGCTTCAATAATATCTTCTTCTGGTAACTGGTTTGCCCCAGCTTCAACCATAATGATTCCATCTGGACTACCCGCTACAACTAAATCTAGTTCTCCCTGAGCAACCTCAGCATAAGAAGGATTGAGAATGAAATCATCGCCAATTAAACCAACACGAACCGCTGCCATCGGTCCATAAAAAGGGATCTCTGCTAACAAAACAGCGATCGATGCGCCAGTCACTGCCAAAACATCAGGAGGAACATCCTCATCCAAAGTTAGAGTAGTCGCTACAATTTGAATATCATCTCTAATCCAGTTAGGGAAAAGAGGTCGCATTGGTCTATCGATTAAACGACTTGTGAGAGTTGCTCTTTCTCCAGGTCTGCCCTCACGGCGTAAAAACCCACCAGGAATACTCCCCTTTGCATAATGCTTTTCTTCATAATCAACCAACAAAGGTAAAAAATCTATACCATCTCTTCCTTTCGCTCGTGTAGCATTAATTAAAACTGATGTGTCTCCTGACTGCACCAACACTGAACCGCCTGCTTGTGGTGAGAGTAAGCCTACTTTCAGTTGAATATCCCTACCATCAAAGGGTATGGATTTATCAAATTCTTGCATTAAGCGTATTTTCCTTATTCTTTCTCTGTTTCTTCATCCGAGAGCGATCCTAACACTATCTGAATTCTAAATTGTTACTTTTTCACCTCAATTTATAACTGAGATTTATTTACATTTATTGAGTTGTTTGAACTTTTATTCCCTATGTTGCAAATAGCCTAAAAATTAAAGAGGCAACATCAGCAAGATTGAGCGGCAATCTAATCACAGATTGTCGCTAACCAAAATTTATAAAAATTCATTGGAGGTAATTAAATTAATCAACTAATTTAAATTCTTTCAAGGCTGGTAAAAAATTACGATTTTCATGACTGGGTCGACTGAGCTTGATTAGAGCAAAACGTTGTAAATTAGATAGCCCAGCCCAAGCTTGTAGAGAGATTTGTTGGTTAAAATCGCTTAGCTTTGTCTGTAGAGATAATGGAATCTGATTCTGGTTTAACCAGTCTGGATTTGGATTAATAGTTAATGTTCCAGCCGGTTTTCCTGTTTGGGTTACAACTAATTTCTGAACAAAGGATCTATATTCTTCAATTTCTTGGAGAGTAGAACAAGAAATTGAAACTAAACTCTGCTTTTCAGCAACACTAAATTGATTCCAATGAACTAATTTAAGTTTTACTCCACAAGTATCCAGCTTCATCCTGACAATCATAGGAATGCAGCGTAAAGATTCAATAAAATCAGTTTCAAAATTTAAAAAATCTCGGCTAGTCATAGCAATCTTACTTTCTTGAAAATTTTAAATAAGATTAATCATAGAGTAAGGTCAACTATTATATCTGTTGAATCTTCTGGTTAGATTTATCGAAGTTGAGTTCTGAAAAGCTCATTTAACCGAAGAATCAACCCTATTTTCCGCAACTTACCATAACGATAATTGGCGCATGACGATCGCCACATGACCCAAATCTCCAATTTTTCCTACAACAAATAAAACATTAGTAGGATAAATAATTTAGGAAGTAGCCTAATCCTCAATTAAAGAAGTTGAATTGAAAGTTCCTTCCCTCCAGAGTTGATGAAGAAAAAATTCTGTCTTTTTGGTCAAGCAACAAACAAAAATCCCTTCTTCTCTATTTTCCGGGGTTGCAATCCAGCTTCCCTCCAAACTGATTTCAGCAGAATAGCTATCACAAACATCAATCCGAAAATCTTGGATCTCTTCAGACAAGCTAAGATCTTGAAAGTATGGCAAATCTCTAGGGATAATTAAGGAAGCAGAACTTGGCTCTGCGCAAATACCAACATTAGACCTTAAGGAAATTAGCACCCGATTAGCAAGCCACGTTTCTAAAGATTCGCTTAGACGCTCAATATGTAAACCTTTTTCTGTATAGACAATTTTCAACATTTAAAATCCGGTCTCCTAAGAAATGCAATTTATGGTTAAAGCTGCTTGCCTTTAATACCCAAATTAAGGGCGGCAACTTTCAGATCGACCAAAATGTTCGGTTTGGCAACCTATGACTAACTTTTGCTCATTTCTAAGGTAATGACATTGATTTGCATCACTATGAAGAATAGTTTTTTGAGGTTTGACTCAATAATGGTGCTGAAAAGTGGCGTTGGTAATGAATGTAATGCTTTAAGAAAAATTAGGAACAGTATTAAATCTGAGATAGTTTAGTAAAAGTCGGATAGAGTACTTGAGGTGGGACAAGGATTTAGAGTAGCAGAGAGTTTTTCTATGCAATCTAGCGAGGTAGTGTCTAAGTCTTGTATTTTCACCTTCAACCCTTGTCATATAAGTTTTGCTTACAAGATGGTCTTGCCCTTCAATGTACATAGGATAAACTTTCCAGCCATCGGTTACATACCAAAAACTATGCCAGCAGTGGATAATCGACCAAATTAGCTCGAATGTTTTGTGTGAACGATCTCCAATTGTCCAGACAATAATTCCTGGTTTCTTGTGATTAACGACAGTCCAAATCCAGTATTTATTATTTTTATTGCCGATGAATGTTTGTAGCTCGTCAATTTCGGTAATCTCTGGTATTTCTGAGTCTTGTGGTTCATCAGATAAAGACTCTCCTCCTTGTTTAATCCAGTTGAGAATAGTGGTGTGGCTAATTTCTGTAACCCTTGCAATCCCTCTGATACCCATCCCATTCAGGTACATCTTGATACAAAGCTGTTTAACTTCTGGTATGTATCCCCTCTGGTTGGGTTTTTCTACATACTGACAACCGCAGTTTTTGCATCTGTAGGATTGTTTTCCTCGCCGAAAACCGTTTTTTTTCCTTTGAGATGACTTACATTTAGGACAGTCCATCGCTTTGAGCAACTAATAGTTTTAACTACCTTTAGCTTAATAGCATTACGCATCCACCAAAGCCCTATTTTCTATTAGTGCTTGTTGTCTAAAACTATTTAATTGTCTGTAGAAAACTACGCATTTTGGCGATGATGACTTGACTATCTTCCTCTAAAGGGAAATGACCAGTATCGAGAATGTTATAGTCAATATTTTCTACATCACGTTTGTAAGCTTCTGCACCACTTTCCATGAAAAATGGGTCGTTCTTACCCCAGGTAATTAGCATGGGCGGTTGATTATCTCGTAGATATTGGTGCCACTGAGGATAAAGCTTTACATTGCTTGAATAGTCAAATAAGAGATTGACATTAATTTTATCGACACCTTTCCGAACAATTTTCATCGTGTCTAAATTCCAGTTATCTGGTGAGATATTTTCTGGAATTCTAGTCCCATGAGTATATTGCCACTTAATCGCCTGAAGACTAAATGTATTTTCCGCCGTAGTAGCTTCAGCTTCTGGCGTTCTTTCTTGCTGCAAAGACTGCATTACCATTTCACCTAAGCCTTCTTCATAGGCATTGCCATTCATGACGATCAAGCCTTTGACTCTATCAGGATGCTTAGTCGCGATTCGAAAGCCAATAGGTGCGCCATAATCATGGATCATCAAGACATAGTCTTTAAGACCAAGTTCAACAAGAAACTGATCCATTGTTTCGGCAAGATTGTCAAAAGTATAGGTATAGTCTTCAATAGTTGGTACGCTACTTTCGCCAAAACCAGGATAATCAGGCGCAATCAAATAATATTGGTCACCTAATGCATTTAATACTTTGCGATACATGTGCGATGAAGTAGGGAAGCCATGAAGTAAAACTACCGCTTGTTGTAATGGATCACCAGCCTCACGATAGAAAATATCCAGCTCTCCCACCTTTTCTGTGCGATAACGAACATGACTTAGGTTCTCTCTAGTCTGTAGCATGTAAGTTTCTCCTAATTGCTTCTGTTAATTTCTCTGAATTTGATAGTTCTGAAGGTTGTTTGCAAAAGCTCGAAAAGTCTAATTTGTGCTTGACGATTTGAGCTTACAACAAGGCTCAAATGTCTATTTCCTGGTTAGCAAACTTTTATGTGAGCTATTTTGAGTCATAAACTAAATGAATTCTGATGCAGGGAAACCCAATTTTCTAGGGAGGTTAAAGTCACGTTAAAACGGTTAACAAGAGATCCGGGATTGAGGACAAAAGCGGGCTGAAGCTGTTCGGGCGCAGTTTGAATAGCTTGATAGAGTCCGCCAACAATTTCTGCGATATGCGGTCCGGCTAAAGATGTCAGAGAATTACGGAAAGTTTCAATGGGCATAGTCTTAAAAAGAAGCCTGCGACCTAAACTAAGACTAAAAATATCTGCTAATTGATCGCCATCCAAGGCTCTTGGCCCCCCTAGTTGAACGATTTCATTAGGAAGTTCTCTAGTTAAAGCGGCAGCAGCAACAACGCCAAAATCTCGCGCAGCAACCCACTGAATTTTGAAGTTAGGAGGAATAGGATAAGTAAGAACATTGTTAGTTCTCAGACTATCTGTAACCCATGGAGCAAGAAAATTCTCCATATAAATAGTTGGCTGCAATCCGAGGAAAGAAATTCCCTCAATCTTTAACTGGCGAAGAATACGAGCGCCTGGATCCGTATCAGCTTGGTCTGAATTTTCGTCAGCAATTGGGCCAGATGTATTCCAAACAATCTTGGAAATTCCAGCAGCTTTCGCAGCCTTAACGGCATTGAGACCAAAATTAACTCCATCTTCATTAGAAGATCGAAAAGTAGGTACTAGTAAAAAAACTGCATCGCAGCCTTCGCTAGCTCGTTTGAGGGAATCAAGATCTCCCATATCTCCAAGTGCTACTTCAGCTCCTTTTGATACCCAAGGTCTTGCTTTTTCGTTACTACGCATCAAAACGCGAACTTGATGTCCACTTTCCATTAAAACTTCGGCAGCAGCACCAGCTTGAGTACCATTAGCCCCGTATACAAGAATTTTCATAATCGCAGTATCCTAATTAAGATGAAATGAACTATTTAAGTCACATAATTTGCTGTGAAATTATTCTTTCAAGCACTGGTTTCGTCCAGCAGTATGTTAGGTAAGTCTTGAATCAGTTGTTGAAATCCCGAAAAATTATCCAAAGCCCGAGCGACAATAAGTGCTCCTTGAATTCGCTCGATTGCCGCTTGCGCCTTTTTTTGTGCCTGTTGTTCTGATGTCCCAGCTTCAATTAGGACAGCACTCACTAAAGAAATCCAGGTGGTAAATGCATTCTTCAACTCAGTTTGAAAGCGACCAGCTCCACCGCTTAAAACCATTGAGCCAAGAAGACAATTTTTTTTACCCCCTAAATAGAATTCCTCAACTCCCCTAGCCCAAGTTTCTAACCTCTGACGAGGAGAAGCTTCTGAAATCAGTGGGGAGATCATTAGGCGTTCTGCTTCTTGAGCTAACGCTTGCATTGCCGCCCTGGCCATATCTTCTTTTCCCTTTGGGAAATGGTGATACAAACTTCCTTTTAATAATCCTGTTGCCTTAGCAATCTGAGACATTGAAGTTCCCTCATAGCCATAATTGCAAAATACTTCAGCGATTTGACGCGCGAGTGTATTACGAAGCGAATTTTTTTCGGGTGTATTCATTTAGATTCGTGGATATAAAGATTTACCTAACAGTAAGTATTTTGAGCCAGGATGAAAATACTTGAAGTAAATAAACCAAGCGCTTGACCAAACGTTTGGTCAAATAATAAAGCGTACTTATCTAGAATGTCAAGGGTTATTGTCAAATTATTGGAATCGAGACAAAATTAAGACATTCACAAAGTAGGAAAATATCACTCCAAAAGCTTTATTTCAAAAGCGATTGTAAGATTTTTGAATTTTGTATGAATAGAATAATTCTTACCTAAAAGGGTCGCAAAAGTTCTTTAAGTCCACCAACTAATTCTTGTCTTGCGGTGTACTGCTATTCCGAAATATATTAGCTAATCGAACAGGCTAGCTTTTTTTGCTAAACAAAACTCGATAGACAGGTAAATTATCTTCAAGAACATACAATTCTCTCTCTGTAGGCACGGGTAAAGGATTATCTGCCAGCCAAGTTTCAGAATGTTGTTGAGTTAAGAAAGGACTATCGGCAAAGCGATCGCTCATCTCAATCGCTACTTCCTCAATATCTGACTGCAAAAAAACCTGACCCCCAGGGATTAAATAATTAACCAAAATATTAACTAGTTCTGGTTGAATTACTCGTCTTTTATTATGTTTACGCTTAAACCAAGGATCGGGGAATTGCACAGAAATATAGTGCAGCAAGTTTGGTGGTAAAGAATCGAGAAGTTTAACGGCTGAGAAGTTAATACTGCCAAAGAGATAATGGAGATTAGTTAAACCTAAATTGTCTCGCTCTTGGATAGCGCTAGTTACTAGAGGTTCGCGAATTTCAATTCCCAAAAAATTGGTAGTTGGGTTTTGCTGCGCCATTGCTAATAAAAATCCACCTCTAGCACAGCCAATATCAAGATGAATTGGTTGCTCTAAATTAGAATAAACCTCTGCCCACTTGGGTAAGGTGATCGGTTCTTGAAATTTGCGGAGTAAAGGATTAACATGCTGACGAATCCGAACTTTGGGCAAAATTCACCTCCATTGATGATCGAGAGACTTGGAATACTAATAATAAGGCGATCGCACTACTTCACTTATCCTTAAAACTACCATCAAATATTTATTTGCCAAAAACAAGTGCTTGCGATTAGCAACCCAAACAAAAATCTAAAATCGTAAATAATTGGTTCAATTGCTCAAGAATTGACGACAGAGACGAAGTTTAGGTTTTATGATCAAGTTTTAAAGCCAATTTTAAGAATAGTTGTTTAGGTTTATGTTTACTAATTTTCGCTTTGGGATCATTAGCGATTTACATATTGCCCTACCCGAGACGATCGCCGAGAACTCCAGCCGAT
>CALKUU010000115.1 GCA_937996665.1 uncultured Xenococcaceae cyanobacterium
GCCAAAAATCTTTATCCAGCAATTCCCCACGATGAAAGTCGCGAAAACTTCCGTGTACCAGCTCTGTTAACTAGATTAGTTGAGTCTGGAGCTTTGGGGGCAAAAACAAGAAAGGGTTTCTATACCAAGGAAAAGGGCGAAATTCTCTCGCTTAACCGAAAAAATTTAACTTACGAATCAGCTAAACCAATTGATTTGGGAGATCTTAAATCACTTAAAAAGTTGGAACTAGGCGATCGCCTAAAAGCCTTATATCAAGATCCAGGTCGGGCAGGTCAGTTTTTCCGCAAATACATCTTGTCGGTACTAAGTTATAGTGCTTGCCGAATTCCCGAAATTACCCACAGTCCGGTGGAAATAGATCGGGCGATGCGCTGGGGATTTGGTTGGGAGTTAGGCCCCTTTGAGATTTGGGATCTTTTGGGCTTTAAAGCTATAGCTACTGATATGCAAACCGCAGATATTCCTTTAGCTGACTGGGTTGCAACGATGCTCGATTACCAGGTGGCTGGTTTTTATCAACAAGATCAAGTCTATACTTTCGATGCTGGTTATATTGCATTGAATAGTCCCCAAGATGAAATTAAGCTCCAGATAATTAAGTTTCACCCAGAAAATACGATTTGGCAAAACGAAGAAGCTGCCTTATTGGATCTAGGTGATGGGGTAGTCTTATATGAATTTAGATCTAAAGGTAACACCCTTAGCTTTAAGGTGATGTCAGGACTAACAGAAGCCTTGAATCTTGTCGAAGATAGCGACTATCGGGGTATGGTCATTGGTAGTGATGATCTCAATTTCTGTGGTGGTGCAAACTTAGCGGAAATGGGTGCCTTGGCTCAGGCGGGTCAACTAGATGCGATCGCCGATCTGATCGTTCAATTCCAAAAAACTCTCCAAAGAATCCATTATTTCCCTAAACCAATAGTCGCTGCGGTTCGGGGTTTAGCTCTTGGTGGCGGTTGTGAATTAGTGATGGCTTGTCCGCAAGTGGTGGCAGCAACCGAAAGCTACATCGGGTTAGTGGAACTCAGTGTAGGCTTGATTCCTGGGGCAGGTGGTCTGATGCGGATGGCAGCTTGGGCAGCAGAACATGCAGCTCAAGAAACTGCTAGTCAGGTGCAACCCTTTATTCAACAGGTATTTGAAACCGTGGGTATGGCAAAAGTAGCCAATAGTGCCTACGAAGCTCAAGAACTAGGTTTTCTCGCTCCTACCGCCAAGGTAATTATGAATGGCGATCGCCGTTTATATGTAGCCAAACAGGAAGTTCTACGCCTCGCTCTTGAGGGTTATGCACCCATACCTCGTCGGAACAAGATCATGGTGCTGGGAAAACCAGGTAAAGCAGCTTTAGAGCAGGCAGCCTTCACCTTTGAACAAGGGGGCTATATCTCCGAATATGATCGCTTTTTAGCAACCCGTTTAGCACATGTCCTCACTGGTGGTGAACTTTCAGCCCCATCGTTAGTAAGCGAAGAGTATCTCTTGCAACTGGAAAAAGATTTATTTATCCCCTTGCTCAAAGAAGAGAAAACCCAAGCGCGGATTGCTCACTTATTAAAAACCAAGAAACCGTTGAGGAATTAGTTAGGAGTTAGGAGTTAGGAGTTAGGAGTTAATAATTCTCAACTCCTCTTATTCAAAGACAAGTGAACTTCAAGCTTAAAGAGAAATTTGCATTAAGAGAGGAAAAAGATTATGAAAGACGCATACATAGTCAGTAGCGTTAGAACTGCAATCGGTAAAGCACCTAGAGGAAGTCTTCGCAATGTGCGTCCTGACGATTTGGGAGCAACTGCGGTTAAAGGTGCGATCGCCAGAGTAGCTAATCTAGATCCAGCCCTAATTGAAGATGTAATTATGGGTTGTTCTTTCCCTGAAGGAGAACAGGGGTTTAATTTAGGTCGAATTGTAGCTCGGGGTGCGGGTTTGCCTGATTCGGTTCCAGGTTGCACTGTCAATCGTTTTTGTGCCTCAGGGTTGCAAACTATTGCCATGGCATCCCAAGCAATTATGACAGGGCAGGCAGAGATTATGGTTGCAGGTGGGGCAGAATCGATGAGCTTGATGCCGATGGGGGGAAATTATCTCTCGCCTAACCCCGAACTAGTCGCCGATTCGCCTAATACCTATATCACCATGGGTCTTACAGCGGAGAATGTAGCGCGGGAATATCAGATTTCGCGAGCTGATCAAGATCAGTTTGCTCTGAGATCGCACAAGAGAGCCTTAGCTGCGATTGAAAGGGGTAAATTTAAGGCAGAAATTATCCCCGTCAAATTCCAAGAAACGATTTATAAAGACGGCAAGACAGAAACATTTGAGCGTTTGTTTGCAGTTGATGAAGGGCCTCGCAGCGATACTAGTATGGAAGCCTTGGCAAAATTAAAACCTGTATTCCACGCCAGGGGTTCGGTAACTGCTGGTAATTCTTCCCAAATGTCTGATGGAGCAGCAGCAACAATCGTTATGAGTAAGAACATGCTCGATCAATTGCAAGTTAAACCCATCGCTAAACTCTTGGGTTATGCCGTTGCTGGGGTTGCCCCCGAAATTATGGGGATCGGGCCAGTAGCAGCCGTACCCAAAGTACTCAAACAAGTTGGCTTGACCTTAAACGATATCGGTTTAATCGAACTCAATGAAGCCTTTGCTGGTCAGTCTTTAGCCGTAATTCGCAAATTAGCTCTCGACGAGGATATTGTCAATGTTAACGGTGGTGCGATCGCTCTAGGTCATCCCCTTGGCTGTACTGGGGCAAAACTAACCGCAACTCTACTTCACGAAATGCGACGACGGGGTATTCGCTACGGCATGGTGACGATGTGTGTTGGTGGCGGCATGGGTGCGGCGGGAGTGTTTGAAAATCTTCTTGTTTGAGTTCGGGACTACCTCCCAACTATCAATTTATTTTAGAAAAAACCATGATTAATCTGCTTACACTAATTGTTGGTATTCTCTTCCTGTTCTTATTAGCATTTGTCGGCTTAGGATACCTTGGTGTTCCTCTATGGATCTGGTCACTCTATGTTGCTGCTTTTCTAGGGATTTGCCAGGCACCAGTTTGGCTATGGGTTGTCTTTGGCGTTACAGCGTTGATTTTTAATCTGCCGCTGCTACGTCAAAATCTGATTACTAGATATATCGTTAAGGCGATCGCCGCTCTCAAACTACTACCCAAAATCTCCGATACCGAACGCGAAGCGATCCAAGCTGGCAAAGTCTGGGTAGAAGGCGAATTCTTCTCCGGCAAACCCAACTTTAAGCGCCTCCTTAACGAATCCTATCCCCTAATCCCCAACTCCGAACTCCCCCCATTCGTCCCGTCAGAGCGGGATAATAAGGACAAGCGAACTCAAAATTCCGAACTCCGAACTCCCAATTTCGAACTCAATAAAATTCGAGCTTTTCTCGACAACCAAGTAGAAACCGTCTGCCAAATGGCGACCGATTGGGAAATCCACTCAAATAAAGATTTTCCCCCTGAAGTTTGGGACTATCTCAAAGAAGAACGTTTCTTTGGGATG
>CALKUU010000116.1 GCA_937996665.1 uncultured Xenococcaceae cyanobacterium
AGAAAGTATTGCTTGATGCTTGCTACTCTTTACATGATATTTCTTTCAGAGCATTTAATAGCGGTTTATTTTTAATAAAATTGCACTCTTTTCCTGGGATTTTGCTGCTATGGGTGCAAAGAATAAGTAACTAGCGATCGCCGAATCAAAATTCGATAAAATAATTAGGATATAACATGGTTGGATAACCATAACGCTAAAAACTTTGCACCTTTCTGAGTGCTTCTCAGGCAACTATGCAATCTCCTATCATCACTAGTTCTTTAGATACTTTTCTCCAACAACCGAACATTGAAGCTTCTCCTGCCTGGGAGTTCATTAATGGACAAATTCAGCAAAAACCTACGCCAACGCTGTTTCATTCCCGCCTCCAGCGCAACTTAGTTAACGCGATCAACAGTCAAACTCAAGAATACGAAGCCATCCAAGAACTTCGGTGCATCGTGCCCCCGCTGTCGCCCGTGCCTGACATTACTATTGTTCGAAGCGATCGCCTCTCAGAAGAAGATGGCCCGTTTCAAGGCTCCCCAGACTGGTTAATTGAAATTCGCTCCCCCGACCAAAGTACGTTAGATCTACAAAATAAAATTCTGCACTGCTTGAGCAACGGAACTCAGCTTGCTTGGCTTGTCGATATTCAGCGACAGCAAATTTGGGTTTGGGAGAACCAAGAGCTGCCACTAGTTTATGCTGGAGGCGATACACTTCCTGTTCTGGGCGATATATCTACTTTACTGTGGCAGATATAATCGCAATGACCCAGCAGCGATAACTTAGGGACAGATTAACCTTACCCACGCTATTTCCTCTGAAAAAAATAAAAAAAGCTCGCTACGCGTTCGCTTTAGCAAAGGGCAAAAGAGCAGAGGGCTAAAGAGTCCTGGGGGCGACACATACAACCCGAAAACCGAGATCGAGGTCACGAAAAACGCGCGAGAAGTAGTTACGATACGCCGAACGGCAGTAACTAGGATAGTAGCTCCACGAACCGCCGCGTATTACTTTGTCACTACTATCGTTTAAGGCATTGCTTAATTAAGGAATGAATCGTGCTGAAGTAGGGACATCCCAAAACTTGAGATAATGTATGAGTAATCGGAGTGAATACTTCAACATTTCTAGTGACTTTGAATAGCATAAGGTCTTACGATGTAATCTTGCTAAGTAATGCCTCAATCTAGTATTCTCCCCCTCAACTCTGGTCATGTAGGTCTTACTAACAATTTGATCTCCGTCTGGAATGTACTGGGGATAAACTTTCCAACCGTCAGTTACATAAAAGAAGCACTGCCAAAGACTAACTATGTTCCACAAAGGTTCAAATGTTTCTGCACTGTGGTCGCCAACAACCCAACCTAAAATTCCTGGCTTGAAGTGGTTCACTGCTGTCCAAATCCAGACCTTGTTTTTTTTGACCCAACAAAAGTCTGTAATTCATCGAGTTCTCCAACTTCAGGAATTACTTCAGGATGATAAGCATCCGGTAAATTCTCACCAGCTTGCTTAACCCATTTAATCACTGTTGTGTGATGAATATCC
Organism: uncultured Xenococcaceae cyanobacterium; assembly: GCA_937996665.1. GTDB lineage: Bacteria > Cyanobacteriota > Cyanobacteriia > Cyanobacteriales > Xenococcaceae > Hyella. Next base: position 1,540 of record CALKUU010000116.1, read on the forward strand.
GTAACTCTCTCAATTCCTCTGAAGCCCATGCCATTGAGGTACATTTTTAGACATATTTTACGAATATCATCACTGTATCCTCGATTAGTTTTTGGATTTTCTACGAACTGGCGACCACAGTCAGCACAGATATGATTTTGCTTACCTCGACGATGACCATTTTTGCGAATATGACTAGACTGGCATCTGGGACATTTCGTCATTAGATTCAATTAAAATTATGCTCCCTAACAGTTTGAATCTCATCCCGCATTTATGCAACGCCTAATTTCTTTGTCTATATAATTTCTTTAATGATATTTGCTGCAAGACGGTCGGCTATTTTTGACTGAAACATATCCACAATAATCTCTCGCCGAGCAACTAGATGTTTAAAGAGAGATAAAGAAGTCCCAATCTCAAAACCCATATCGTTGTCTAGTGCAGTTGTAATGGTACTAATCTTAAATTTTCTACTACTCAACTTTTCTTTGAGAATGTTGCTAAAGTAATAACAGTTTTCATTATTTTGCTCTTCTGATAATTTCCAGTGATAATCAGAATGAACCCATTGAATATTTGATGCAAAAATCTTACATACCTCTTGTTCAGTAACTATCGCCCAATCAATATTCTGCTTTTGCCAATAACATTTTTCTAATTCTAATTTCTCTATTGTTCTTTTCTTCTCAAGATCTTTAGTCATCTTGAATGTACGAGCAATTTTAATATTTTTTTTACCCTGTTTTACCGTTAACATGAAATCGGTTGTTAGCACGTAAGGTGTATTACTTTTACTATTTACTGGATACCTAACACCCATATCTTTAGCAATTTCCATTGCTAAATCCAGATCTAATAGGGGGTATTGCTCTCTAATATCTTGAACTTCTTTACTCCATTCAAAAATATAGAAAAGTCTAGTCTCCCAATCTGACATCAAGTGGTGAACACGGTTAGTTTTCCATCCAGGTGCTCGCGATGCTCTTCCAACAGAAGGAAAATCTTGAATTTTTATCCAAGGCTGGTAGAATTTCCCGCTTCCCTTTCCTCTTCCTTCATTAACATATCGCTCAAATTTAGCTTGGGTCCAATCGTATTTTTTTCTTGACATCAGAAACCAGTACAATACATTGTTACTATTATTGTACCGATTTAGTTACCAACTTTATTGGTATTTTTCTCTAAGTTACTAACTTTATTGTAAAGTTACCAACTATATTGTCATTCTACATAATAAATAAATTTGGTAACTAAATTACTCAACAGTGACGCTTTTCGCCAAATTTCGAGGCTGATCCACATCCAGACCTTTAATCGCCGCAATATGATAAGACAACAATTGCAAAGGAATCACCGCCAAAATCGGTGATAACAACTCCTCAATATCAGGCACTGCCAAAACATCATCAAAAGTCCCGCAAGCATCCTTCACGCTTCCGCTAGTTGTAACCCCAATCAAC
>CALKUU010000117.1 GCA_937996665.1 uncultured Xenococcaceae cyanobacterium
TGCGAAACGAATACTTCTAATTCCGCTCTACCTCTAGCGTTCTTTTTGATTCCTCTGCGGAATCTGGTGTTTTTGATAATTATTTTATTTCATGTCTTTTATCGGTTGTTACCAATTTAATTAGATCAGAAAATATTTTAAGTTTAGAACCGATTAATGATAGACCTCAAGACTAAGCTATCTTTGTTGTCTGATTTTAAGTTCTTGACACCAAATTAGGTGATTGAGTACTTGTAATTATTCAACTGAAATAATACTAATAAGGAAAATCTGAAGATCCTGCATCCCACCACCGACGCTAACTATTCTCAACAAAACCAAGGATAAGTATACGAACCCTTAAGCGAGGATGCTTCCTTATCAAGACTTGTCTTTACTATTTATTTTCGAGTAGAAAACGCTTTAAGTCCGGAAGTTTTTGATAGTGAATTTAGAAGATGCAATCAAACTAATGCTAGTGACAATTCCCAATAATTTGTATTCAGAGGATTCTCCATCCGAGCAAGTCGAGTTAGTTCTGTAATCAAATTTTTAAACTAAAATAAGGGAACTTTTGTTAATTTTACTTATAGCTTAAAATCTATGCCTAATCTTATTAAAGATCCTTATTTAGGGACTATTCAATACTGTGAAGATGATGAATTTTATAAGGGTCAGATAAATTACGATAATAACCAGGTTGTAGAATTTTACTTACTAGATTTAGATTTTGATTCACAAGAAAATTTAAAAAAAACTTTAGAATATACCGGCAAAATAGTGAACGACATTATTTTGAATCACAGGAAATATAAGCTTTTTGCAGCAGATAAATTGCTGGAACTACACAATGAGACTTGGAATGAAGGAAAAGCAATAGATACTCAGGACTTTATTCGTCTTATAACCCTAGATGTAGTTCATATTTATTCAGACGACATTAATAACACTGCTAACATTTATTACAATGACGGTGATCTATTTTGGGGTCATTCAATTGTCATTTACACGAATTCAAAAGGAGAACTTAAGAATGCAGAAATAATGGGTTAAAAATATAAACGTTTTCTAGTAGCCGCCTTTCCTAACTCTCCAAAGCGACATCCACCAAGCTTTCTCCCACATGGAAATTAGAAATTTTAATCGTAATCTTCTTATTTAACCTATTCAAAAACTCAAATAAACGTCCTTCAGAAAATAAATGGTACTTACCTTGCATGAGATTAGATACCTCTGGTTGCTTGATACCCAGAATTGATGCTATCTCCTGCTGTTTTAAATTACGACTTTCCAAAATTTGACGAACAGCAAAACCCAATTTTGCACGGGTTAAAAGTTCTTCTGCATCTTCTAAGCCCATGTCTGCAAATACATTCCCCGTACTTTCTGTAAATTCAATTGTGCTAGTTTGTTCAATCATTCACATAGATATCCATTTGCTTTTCTCGCTATCTTTGATTCTATTTTAGATAGAGATCGCCCTACTCAAGAAAAATCGAATTTAATTGCAAACTCAGAGCAGAAAATTCAGGAATAGCGATCGCCTTACTGACAATCGCATTAGAGAGAAAACAATACCAGTAATATAAGTATTGTGAGTATCAACATTTAGCTCAATGCTAGTTAAAACTAAACTTTTAGTAAACCTTGCCCTAAGTATTTGCATTCTTTTTAGTTCTACAAGTTGTTCTTTGTTCCAGAGTTCTACTTCAACCTCTAGTCCTGAAAATTCGTCTTCTCTTAGTCCTCTAATTTCAGGTAAAAATGTTGCTGTTGTCCAGAACATTAAAACTACAACTATTGTTGAAGGCTTAGAAAGACCCTGGGGCATGACTTGGTTACCAGATGACACAATTTTGATTACGGAAAGACCAGGAAAATTAAGGGTTGTAAAAAATGGAGTCTTGGCAAAACAAGCAGTTTTAGGAGTACCTCAAGTTTTGGCTGAAGGTCAAGGAGGTTTGCTGGATATTTCTGCCCATCCTAATTTTTCCGAAAATAAGTTAATTTACCTTACTTATGCCCACGGCAACAAATCGGCAAATCGTACCAGAGTTGCTAGAGCGACTTTTAATGGTTCGGCTTTGGAGAATTTAGAAGTTATTTTTGAAGTATCCCAAACAAAACAAGGAACACAACATTTCGGCTCGCGGATTGTTTGGCTAAGGGATCAAACAATGTTGGTAGCTTTTGGTGATGGAGGGAATCCCCCTCTAAAATTAAATGGAGATTTGATTCGTAAGCAAGCGCAGAATTTAGATTCTTATCTAGGGAAAGTTGTTCGCCTCAATGATGATGGTTCGATTCCTCCTGATAATCCTTTTGTGACTACAGAAAATGCAGATGCCGCAATTTGGAGTTATGGGCATCGGAATATTCAAGGTCTGGCAATTGATCGCGCTAATAATCGTCTATGGTCAACAGAGCATGGTGCTAGAGGGGGTGATGAATTGAATTGGGTCAAGGCGAGTGAAAATTATGGTTGGCCAGAAGTTAGCCACAGCGATGAATATTTTGGGGGAAGGGTAGCTAAAGTGAATTCCCGCTCAGATGTAGTAGCTCCCAAGTTAGTTTGGACTCCTTCGATCGCCCCTTCTGGTTTGGCTTTTTATAGTGGAGATTCGATTCCTCTTTGGCGCGGAGATTTATTTGCTGGCGGCTTAGTCTCTAAGGATGTGCGTCGTATTGACTTGGATAAAGTGGGAAATGTCTTAGCTGAAGAATCAATCCCTATTGGAGCAAGGGTTCGCGATGTTCGGCAAAGTCCTGATGGTGAGCTTTATGTTTTGACGGATGAGACCAATGGCAGGTTACTAAGGATTGAACCAGAGTAGAGATATTGATACTTAAAAAATGTTTGAATGTCTTAGTTTATAAGAATTTTTTGCTTTATTTGAGTTTATTCATAACAGGTATAGTTTTAATCGAAATATCCAATATGATCGCCTTGCTAGGGAAAAATCGAACTTAGCTGCAAACTCAGATCCGGAAATTCAGGAATAGCGATCGCTTCACTGGCTAAAACAATACTCTTGTGACGATAACCATAGTTACCTCCATTAGCAAAAGGATCGCGGTAAGCTTCTAAATGGTTGTCGACCAAATTGATAATCCAGTAATGATTAATTCCTGCTTCGGCATAAAGCGATCGCTTGGTTTCACGGTCATATTTAAGCGTTGAATCAGAAATTTCGATGACTAAAATAAGATCCTCTGCTGTGGGATGAGCAGCTAAATAATTGTCGTCTTTTTTGTTTGCGATAACTACATCAGGTTCCGGTTCACTGTTGCCTAAAAGTGAGATTGGCTCTTGTCCCCTGACATTAGCGCGACCATATAGCAATCTATAAAGTTCACCAAATAGCAAAGAATTACATACAGAATGAGGAGTCCTCTTTGGTGCCATAGTGATAATTTCTCCTTTGATTAACTCAAAGCGATCGCTCTGATCAAAAAATCCCAAATCTCCTAGTCTGTGATATTCTGCGATCGTAAATTTCTTGCGAGTTTCAGCAACCATGATTGTCTTGTGCGAACTATTGAATTTATTCTAGTTGATTGTTCTAACTTGTCGGATCAGTAATTAAGTCCCAACCTAATTTTGCTGCGCCAATCATGCCTGCATCACTTCCTAGCTTTGCTTTTAATAGTTGCAAGCCGACCCGAGAAGAGGGGTGAACTCTTTTGTTGATTTCGGAGATCGCCGCAGGAAAAAAGTATTCGGCACTAGCACTAATTCCCCCACCTAAAATAACCGCTTCAGGAGTGAGAACATATACCAAACTTGTGATTCCTGCGCCTAAGGTTTTGCCATACTGTTGCCAAAAATCTAGAGCCTGGCGATCGCCTTTGGCTGCTAACTTGCCTAGTTCTAAAGGCGTTTTTCCTGTTTCTCGTTTAATCGCCCCAATCGATCCATACTGTTCCAAAGAACCAAGATTGCCACTATTGCAAGGATAGCCTTCAGGGTAAAGGGTGATTAGTCCTAACTCACCTGCTGCCCCGTAGCTACCAGTAAAAAGTTTGCCATCGATAAAAATTCCGCCTCCCACACCAGTTCCAAGAGTTAAGAGAATAAAATTAGCAATGTTTTTACCTGCTCCTAGCCAAGCTTCCCCAATAGCTGCACAGTTGGCATCATTGGCTAAAGTGGTCGGTAAACCAGTTAAGTTTTCAATTGTTTCGGCTAAAGGAATATCTTGCCAATCGGGTAAATTAATTCCCACTCTGGCAATGCGGTTAGTTTTATCGGTGGGGCCTGGCATCCCAATGCCGATCGCCAAACAAGAATGGTTTTGTTGAAGTTGCTGAATGGATGGAGCGATCGCCTCGACTACTGCCGTTGGGGTGGCAGGTTGGGGGGTAGAGATGCCGATTTGCTTTGTGCAAGTGCCATCTGCTAGAAAACAACCCAGGCTAATAGTTGTCCCCCCAATATCAATGCCAATTACCTGTTTAGTTTTCATCTAATTAGAATTAAGGGTGATTACTAAATCAATTCCCTAACATCACTAACTTGCCCTTTAAGGGCAGCAGCAACAACCATCGCAGGACTCATCAACAAAGTTCTCCCAGTCGAAGATCCTTGTCTACCTTTAAAGTTGCGATTGGAAGAAGAAGCGCTAATACTGTCCCCTTCTAGTTTGTCTGGGTTCATCGCTAAACACATCGAACAACCAGGCTCGCGCCACTCAAAACCTGCTGTGGTAAAAATTTTGTCTAAACCCTCGGCTTCTGCTGCTTGCTTAACCTTTTCTGAACCTGGGACAACAAAGGCTTTGACTCCTTCGGCAACCTGTTTGCCCTGAGCAAATTTGGCGGCTTCTTGTAAGTCACTTAATCTGCCATTGGTGCAGCTACCAATAAAACATACATCTACTTTGGTACCTTGAATTGGCTCCCCTGGTGATAGTTGCATGTATTGATAAGCTTCCTTGGCGATCGCCTGATCGCTAGTATCCATACTTTCTGGCTGAGGAATATTTTCACTAACCCCAATTCCCTGTCCTGGGGTAATTCCCCAAGTTACAGTAGGTTCAATCTCGGCAGCATCAAAAGTTATCACATCATCATATTCAGCATCGGCATCACTGCGGAGACTTTGCCACCAGCTAACTGCCTTGTCCCAAGCTTCTCCTTGAGGAGCAAACTCTTTGCCTTGGAGATAATCGAAGGTAACCTGATCGGGGTTAACATAACCGCAACGCGCTCCCCCTTCAATTGCCATATTACAAACAGTCATTCGCTCTTCCATGCTCATCGCTTCAAAGGTGCTACCTGCATATTCATAGGCGTAACCAACACCACCTTTAACACCCAGCTTGCGAATTACATGTAAAACTACGTCTTTGGCATAGACTCCAGGAGCTAACTTGCCATTGACCTCAATTTTGCGAACTTTTAATTTGGCTAGGGCGAGAGTTTGAGAAGCCAAAACATCTCTAACTTGAGACGTACCAATTCCAAAAGCGATCGCGCCAAAGGCTCCATGAGTGGAAGTATGAGAATCCCCACAAGCTACTGTCATTCCAGGCTGACTCAAACCCTGTTCGGGGGCGATGACATGGACAATTCCTTGAGACCCAGAACCAATGTTATAAAATCTAATCCCATAATCCTTGGTATTTTTCTCTAGCTCCTGGATCATCTCTTCAGCTAAGACATCCACAAAAGGTCGAGCCTGATTTTCAGTAGGGACAATATGATCAACTGTCGCGACAGTTCGCTCAGGATACATAACCTTCAACCCTCTTTCTCTGAGCATGGCAAAGGCTTGAGGACTAGTCACTTCATGAATGAGGTGTAGACCGATAAACAATTGAGTTTGACCAGAGGGTAATGTGCCGACAGTGTGCAAATCCCAAACTTTATCAAATAATGTTCCTTTGCTCATAGTTTCTGGAGTTAGTTTTTTTAGGTTGTGGAGTTTATTGGAGTCCTAGACGATTCAGTGATCTATTCTACATTTTTTGGCTAGCTAACAGCCCAGGAAAAAATTAATCTTATTTAGAGATCCTATTTTTTGACTTAGTGGGTTCAATCTTCTTCGTTGTGACTCGACTAACAGTTGCTGCACCGATGACTTTAAGTTTGTGCTTGGTTAAAGTTCTGGTCGCTTCTTTAACTGTTGTACCGCTGGTATAAATATCATCGATAATTAAAATTGGCGATCGCGGTGGCTTTTGTTTTAATCGCTCGTTCAGTTGAAAAGCGTTATTAATATTTATCTGTCTTTGATCTCTTTTTAATCCAAACATAGCTTCCGTTGCTTTGGTTCTAATTAAGCCATCGGCAATTAATTTGTACTTAGTAACCTGGCAAAAACCTTGAGCAATTAGTTCTGCTTGGTTAAATCCCCTGGTTTTAAGTTTGCTCTGATGCAAAGGAATAGGAACAATAATTGGTTGGGTAGTATTTTTAATTGTATTTTTATTCAACCAACTAGTTCCCAACCACTTCCCCAACAAGATTCCTAGTTCTGGATGATTCTCGTACTTTAAAGTCGCGATCGCCCTACTCAAATCACCATCATATTTTCCCCAAGCAAAAAGGGGATATTCTCCTCTCCAAAAATTACCTTGGTCTTTTAACTGATAAGAGCGCAAATTCCTCTCGCAATCGTGACATAGTTCCGACTTGGCGATTCTCTGGCAGAGAGGACAAGGAAACTGCAACCACAAGGAGAGGAAACTTTTTAGCAAGAGTCTTAACCCGAACAGTTAGGCTGGCTCAGACTTACGGAAAGAGGTGGGATGAACCAACAGGTCGGCAGTTGAGCGTTTCTCAACCATATCTTTAGTAATCGTACAATCTTGCACATCTTTACGAGATGGCAACTCGTACATTACATCCAGCATGATCTCTTCGACAATTCCTCGTAATGCTCTTGCTCCAGTGCGACGGCGGAAAGCTTCTTGAGCGATCGCGACAATTGCATCTTCCTCAAACTCTAACTGGATATTATCCATGCGTAGTAGTTTTTGGTATTGCTTAACAAGTGCATTGCGAGGCTTGGTAATAATTTCGATTAAAGCCTTTTCATCGAGAGGATCTAAAGCTGCCATAACGGGAATACGACCGACAAACTCAGGAATCATCCCAAACTTGACCATATCGTCTGGCTGCAACTGTTGTAGAACCCCAGAGGATTTTTCTTCTTTTACTGGTCTAATATCTGTTGAGGGGTTCATTTCAAAGCCCATCACCGAATCATTGGTACCAATTCGTTCTTCTACTACCTTGTCAAGACCGACAAATGCTCCACCACAAATGAACAGAATATTACTAGTATCAATTTGGATACAGTCTTGATATGGATGTTTGCGTCCTCCTTGGGGTGGAACATTGGCAACAGTTCCCTCAAGCATTTTCAAGAGTGCTTGTTGAACTCCTTCCCCAGAAACGTCTCTCGTAATTGAGGGGTTTTCACTTTTGCGAGCTATTTTATCAATCTCATCAATATAAACAATTCCTCTTTGAGCTTCCTCAACATCTAAATCAGCTACTTGCAACAAGCGTAAAAGAATATTCTCTACATCTTCCCCAACATAGCCAGCTTCAGTAAGAGTCGTAGCATCAGCTACAGCAAAAGGAACCTGCAATATTTTGGCTAGGGTCTGAGCCAAAAGAGTTTTTCCGCAACCGGTCGGTCCAATTAAGAGAACATTAGATTTTTGTAATTCAACAGGATCATTCTCTTCTTCCGAGTTTTCTCCTTCCATGAAACTTAAGCGTTTGTAATGATTGTAGACCGCTACCGAAAGAACTTTCTTCGCTTCTTCTTGCCCAATTACATGCTCATCAAGATGGCTTTTGATCTCAATTGGTTTAGGTAAATCTCGGAACGATATCCCTTCAGTCGAGATTCTTTTCTTATGAGGTTTGGTTTCTGCTGCCGCTGACGTACTAGAAACATTAGAACTTTCGTCCATCAACTCTTCATCTAAAATCTCGTTACATAGTTCTACACACTCATCGCAAATATATACTCCAGGACCAGCTATTAGCTTTCTAACTTGCTCCTGAGACTTACCACAAAACGAACACTTTAGATGGGAGTCGTACTTAGACATATAAACCTCAATTAACGGGAGAAAAGATTAAGTTGATTTAAGAGAAGATTTTTGTCTGTCAATTACTTGATCAATTAAGCCATATTCTTTGGCTTCTTCAGAAGACATATAAAAGTCTCTTTCTGTATCTGCGGAAATACGATCAAAAGGCTGACCTGTATGTTCAGCAATTAATTCATTCAATTGTTTTTTGATATAGAGAATTTCTTTTGCCTGAATCTCTATGTCTACAGCTTGACCTTGAGCACCACCTAAAGGTTGATGAATCATGATTCTAGTGCTTGGCAATGCCATTCGTTTTCCTTTCGCTCCACCAGAGAGCAAAAACGCCCCCATACTGGCAGCAATACCATAACAAATAGTTGCAACATCCGGTTGAATTTGTTGCATTGTGTCATATATTGCCATTCCTGAATAAACGGAACCGCCTGGAGAATTGACATAAATTTGAATGTCTTTTTCGGGATCTTCTGCTTCGAGATAGAGCAACTGGGCAACTACAGAGTCTGCAACTTTGTCATCTATAGCAGAACCCAAAAAAATGATTCGCTCTCTAAGTAGCCGAGAATAAATATCAAAAGACCGCTCGCCCATTCCTGACTGTTCAACAACCATAGGCAGGTTGTTGCTTAAGGAGCAAACTTTTAATCTGCTGTAATCGACTAAATTTTGATAAGGAGAAAGAGACTGAACCATGTATTTTGTAGGGTAATTCTAAGTAATCCTAATTATACAAAAACTTTTTTTTTATTTGTAAGTGAAAACAACTTATCCAGTATTGACTTACGAAAATATATTATGTATCAAAAAATTTATTTAAGCCCAAGAACTAAAAGTGTTTTAACTATTACTTAAAATTCCTGAGCCTAAATTAAATCACTTGTGATCAAACTAGATAGTAAGCCCTGACAAAAGAAAACCTTTGTTTACTAAGCTTCCGCTTCATCGGCTTCTGATACTTCAGCTTCTATTACTTCCGCTTCGGTCTCTTCTTCTTTTTCTGCTAGAGAACCTGCTGGTACTAACTCAACCTCAGCTTTTTCTCTTAACCAGTTAAGGGTATTTTCTGTGATTAAATCTTCTACGACTAATTTTTCAAGTTTTTCTTCGTCAACTTCTTGATCTGTTAACTCCTTGGAAATTTCTGCCATTTTATCTTTGATAGCAGTTTCGTCGGGTTTGAGATTCTCTTTACTAGCAATTTCTGCGAGGATTAAGGATTTTTTGAGATTTCCTAGGGCTTCTGGCTTGGCATTTTCTCTCATCCGAGGAATCGTATCTGAGTTAACCAGTTGTTTTACATCTAGTCCCATCTGCTGCATCTGCATTAGAGTCTGAGTAAGTACTTGAGTAACTTCATCTTGTAGTAGTGTTTCTGGTACCTCTACCTTGGACTGTTCGATGATCGAGTCGATTAGTGCTTGGTTGATGTTATTTTTGGTTTCGTTTTCAGCTTTTTCTTGAAACTGCTTCTCCAAGTCAGCTTTGAAGTCTGCAAAAGTTTCCTGTTCTCCTTTACTTGCTTCTTCCGCGAAGTCGTCATCAAGTTCGGGCAACTCTTTTGTTTTCAGTTCTTTGAGAGTGATGCTAAATTCAGCAGGTTGTCCTGCAACATCTTCTTTGGGGTAATCTTCGGGGAAAGTAACCTTAACTGCTTTGGTTTCTTCGGGCTTCATGCCGATGATGCCTTCAACCATTCCAGGAATAAGCTTGCCTTCAACTAGCTCTAACTGAAAATCAGTGGCACTTCCACCCTCAATTTCAGTTCCCGCATTTTCTCCTTCAGTTAATTTTCCTGTGAAGTCAATGATGCCGATATCACCTGACTCAGCAGCACGGTCTTCTACCGGAACGAGATCAGCTTGTTGGGCGCGGAGCTGTTCTAGATAGTCTTCTAGTTCTTGAGGATCGTATTTTGACTCTTCTGCCTTAACGCTTAATTTGGTGTAGTCTCCCAGTTCTGGTGCAGGAGTAACATCTACCGCCGCCAAAAAGGTTAGGGTTTCGCCGGGTTGATATTGCTCGACTAGCTCATCGAAACTGGAGCGAAGAGTGTAGTTACCAAGGGCTTCAATCTTTTCTTGTTCTAAAGCTTTTTTAAGACTCTCTTGAATAATTTCTTCTAGTGCTGCTGCTTTAATTCGCTCAACCCCCATTCTTTGCAGCAAAATTGGGCGAGGAACTTTTCCTTTACGAAACCCAGGAATATTACTTGTACGAGCAAGCTGACGAATTACCTTTTCATATGTGTTGCGAGAAGTATCGCCTGAGATTTCGATTTCTAAGCCAATCTGACTATCTGGAAGTTTTTCCTGGGTTACTTTCATCGATGCTTCTATCTTCTTTTTCTGATTTGGTTTAATTATGGATTCACAAGCGCGAAGTTAATTTTAAAAGAACCTTAAGACTATTTAGGTCTCTTTTGCGATCGCTTCATCTCATATTTGCAATCTCTGATTATAAGTCTATTTCCGTAATAAATAAAACCAAGTAAATTTTGCAAGTAATTGTCTTAAATAAAGCTTTGAGTAAGCTGAATAAGTTAACTCGGCAAGTTAATGGGAATGTCCTAGAACCAACTGTTTTAATCGATTAAGATATATTGATTTGTATTGATTAAGAAAATTTTTCTCCACAATTTTTAGGTTGAGCTTATGTTTCCAAAAGTTAGTTTAGTTAAAGCCGAATCTTATGAAGTCTTGCAGCTAAGGTCTTCTCTGCAAACTTTACTTGAACCTTGGGGAGGTATGTCTGCGTTTGTGAAGCCAGGCGATCGCGTGCTCTTAAAACCAAATTTACTTACTGGTAATCGCCCCACCAAAGAATGTACAACCAGAAAAGAGCTGGTTTATTGCGTGGCTAAACTGGTTCAGGAAGCTGGCGGGAAACCTTTTCTGGGGGATAGCCCAGCTTTTGGTAGTGCCAAAGGTGTGGCTAAGGCAAATGGCTATTTACCTTTGTGCGAGGAGTTGGGTCTACCCATTGTTGAATTTAGCGGTGGAAGATATGCCACTGAAAATGATAATTTCTCTTCGTTGCGCTTATCAAAAGAGGCAATGAATGCTGATGTGGTCATCAATTTACCTAAGGTTAAGTCTCATATGCAGCTCACGATGACTTTAGGGGTGAAGAATTTGTTTGGTTGTGTCCCCGGAAAAATGAAAGCTTGGTGGCATATGGAAGCAGGGAAAGATGTCTCTAGATTTGGGGAGATGATTGTTGAGACAGCCAAGGCGATCGCTCCTAACCTAACTATTATTGATGGCATTATCGGGCACGAAGGTAATGGACCTAGTGGGGGAGAACCAAGAGAGTTAGGAGTTTTGGGAGCTTCTACCGATGTTTTTGCTTTAGATCGAGCTTTGATTGAAATTGTTAATGTTGATCCTGATCTTGTTCCCACTTTAGCGGCACAAAAAAAACTAGGTCTATTCCCAGACTTGTCGGAGATCGAATTTCCCCTTTTGCAACCACAAGACTTAGCGATCGCTGATTGGAAACTGCCTGAGGCAATTATGCCAATTGATTTTGGTCTGCCCCGTGTTTTGCGCTCAACCTTTAAGCATTTTTATATTCGATTTATTAAAGAGCCAATGTCTGCTTATAAGGTTAAGTAGAATTGATAAAGTTAGGAATTCGGAGTTCGGAGTTAGTAGTTTGGAATTAGAATTAATTTCAGCTTGTAACGGAAACTAGGTTAAATCTGGTAATTTCAATTGCAATTTAAGTGGCTCTCAAGTTTTTCTCAAAACTAGGGGAGCTATTTTTTCTTGGCGATCTTAACTGTCGATAATTCCAATGATTTCGGATCAGGAAAACAACAAAAGAGAGAAACCTCTAAAAGCTTCTCTCTCTTCAAAAATGGGTCGTCTGGGACTCGAACCCAGGACAAGCCGGTTAAAAGCCGGATACTCTACCAACTGAGTTAACGACCCGAACAAAACTTTTGATTTCGTTCAACGATTAACTACGTTAGCATGAGATTCTGATAAAAACAAGCAATTTCCTAAATAGATTCGCAAATTAACTCTATTTCGGCATTATAGTTAGCCCCAGGAGCCAAAATATTAAGTTGTTTTCCTGTGTTAAGTCCATTGCGGGGAGTACTCCATGGCTCAAGACAGACAAAATCCTGACCTTTAAGAGTCCAAAAAACTAGAGTAGAGAAAAAATCAGAATAGTTAATGGTTATTTTCCGTTTTAAGTCGCGATCGCTAAACGAAGTTGTCTTTCCTGAGATGGAAGTAAAGGCTGCATCAATTTCTGCTGAGCTGTAATCAAACTCTCCCGAGAAATCAAACGTTTTTTTGCTGACATTGTCATCGTATTTCGTCCCAGGAATATCTACCGATAATTTTTGCTTGTCTCCCACTTGAAAATAGGGATGAAAGCCTGCGGAGAAGGGCATTTCTTGGTCAGACTTATTAGTGTAGGTTTGCAGTATCTTTAGGCTATTTCCCTTTAATTCATATGTGTAGCTAACCTCAAACTTAAAAGGATACACAGCTAGGGTTTCTGGGGTGCTAGCGATCGCGAGTGTGATGCTGGCACAGTTGCTAACATCTTGTTCTATTACTTTCCAACTTAGATGGCGACCAAAACCATGTTGAATTAATTTATAAGCATTCCCCTGATGTTCAAAAGTATCGTTAGGCAGGTTGCCGCAAATAGGAAATAAAATTGGCACTCCACCTCGGACAGTTTTTGAGGGGTCTTGATATCTAGCTTCATCGAGATAAAGAATTTCTGTGCCGTTTTGACGCCATCGAGTAATAATCCCTCCTCTTTCGGGGACAACTTCTATTTCGGAGTTTGCGTCTTTGTCAGCAAGAGTATAGGTGTAATACTGTTTAGCTTCTTCGTAAATAGTGAACATTTTTAGTCTTGTCTCAAGTTTAATAAGTAGATCAATAAGCGATCATCACTCAAATTTAAGGTTACTTAACTGCGTCTAGTTGGCTCTCATCCCAATTTCTTTATCTTTAAGCTTTTTTTGTGAACTAGTTTTTGTAGGCTAGGTGACAACCAATCAAAGTGTTGGGGGTAAACTGGCAAGCGAGGAGTTAGTTCATAGCTACCATTTGCTAACATCTCCTGAAGATATTGGGCGGTTAGGTGAGGATAATCTGGATTGACTTCATCTTTTGGGCTGATGCCCCCTAAGTCATTTGCCCCAGAGTCGAGGCAAGCTATCAGCAACTCTCTGGTTCTAATCAAGTTGGGGGGAATTTGAATCTTGATATCATTAGGAAGTATTTTTTTTGCACTAGCAATTAAATTCGGTAACTCTGCGAGGTCGAAGTTCTCATTTTGGTAAGTTTGCAAATTGCCAAGACTATGGGGTTGAAGAATTACTTCTTGGATATGACCCCATTTTTGGTGAATCTTAGCGATCGCTTCTAAACTCTCAAGTCGATCTGCATCTGTTTCCCCAATTCCTATTAATAGACCAGTTGTAAACGGAATTTTTAACTTGCCTGCTTGTTCTAGTTGCTGAATACGGTTTACTGGGTTTTTGCTGGGGGCATTAGCATGAACTGTTTTTAGGAATTTTGGGGTTATTTGCTCTAACATCAGCCCCATTGAAACGTTCACCTGTCCTAAACTTTCCATCTCAGCGAAACTTAACGGACCCGCGTTTGTATGGGGCAAAAATCCCAGAGACAGCGCTAATTGACATATATCTTTGATTCTTTGTAACCAAATTTTTCTTCTTGAAGATCGAGGATGTACCTCTCCACTTAGCACCAAAATCTCAACTACCTGACTAGAACCTAATCTTTTCATAGTCTGTTCGGCAGTAGATAAGCTCAACCAGTTATCTTGTCCTGGGTCAACTCGAAAATTGCAGTAGCTACAACGATTAAAACACTCGTAAGTTGGAACCAGGGTATATGCAGGACTATAGGTAATTGGCGATTTCATCTCTTAGATAACTTTAGCTTATGCCTTACATAATAAAAAAAATATTAGAAAAGGTTTACAAAACTCTAGAAACCTTCTAATGTAATAGGTGTTAGGTAAAAAGTACCTTGACAATTAAATACATATAGCAATCATAAATACATATGACTACTACTCTACAGCAGCGCGAAAGTGCTAGCTCTTGGGAGAAGTTCTGTCAGTGGATTACAAGCACAAACAACCGCCTATACGTAGGTTGGTTTGGTGTATTGATGATCCCCTGCCTTCTCGCAGCAACAACTTGTTTCATCATCGCCTTCGTAGCAGCTCCTCCCGTTGACATC
>CALKUU010000118.1 GCA_937996665.1 uncultured Xenococcaceae cyanobacterium
CGTTTAGGAGCAGTGTTAAACCATTCTGGTTGCACAAAATCAAGTCGATTTCCATGCCTTGCGATCCAGACTATTTGAGTCATTTTTTCCTTTAATTACTGTGATACTTACTAGCCGAGCTTTTATCGTTATTGATATCGCTAAATCAAAGAATGATTTTTGAGATTTTGCACTGTGCCAGAAATTCAGTATCAATATATCAATTAACCATCAGCAATTAACAACGAACAGTCATAATTTTGTATTTCAGCTCTTAACTCGGCAACGCTACATTGTTAATTATTGAGTTATCGCTGTTCACTCAAAACAAAAAAAACGATAATATAAATCCAATAAAAATATCTGCCCAAACCGAATTAGCTATGCCTCGTACCCAAAGAAACGATAACTTTATTGATAAGACCTTTACTGTAATGGCAGACATTATTTTAAAGGCTTTGCCCACAAATAAAAAGGCGAAGGAAGCTTTTGCCTACTATCGTGATGGGATGTCTGCCCAAGGAGATGGGGAATACGCCGAAGCACTAGAAAACTACGAAGAAGCCCTCAAACTAGAAGAAGACTCCAATGATCGTAGCTATATCCTCTATAACATGGGCTTAATTTATGCCAGTAATGGAGATATGGAACAGGCTCTAGAATATTATCAAGAGGCGATCGATCTTAATCCGCAAATGCCCCAGGCATTAAATAACATAGCTGTCTTGTACCACTATGAAGGGGAAAAAGCTCGCGAAGCTGGCGAAAAAGATGATGTTTCCGAAGCTTTTTATGACAAAGCAGCAGAATATTGGAAGCAAGCTATCCGCATTGCTCCTAACAACTACATGGAAGCGCAAAACTGGCTCAAAACTACTGGTCGTTCAGAGATGGATGTGTTTTTCTAGATCTATTTTTCTAGAAGTTTTCACTTCCGAGTCAATTTTGATTTGTGGTTTCTAACTATTCTTCCCAATAGGATTCTTGTTCCCATTCTTCAAAAAAGATGGGAACTTCCACGAATTCTTCGTCTTCATCTCCCCCATAAGTAACCTGCGGGCTTTCACTTCGGTTCATCGCAACAAAAGGTGAGGTTGATGCTTCTTGGGGAAATAGATGGTCGAGAAAGAAGTCAAGAGTCGTGGATCTTAGTAGTCCTTGCATAACTGCGATCGCTCCAAAGCGAACACCTGTATCTTTTTGTTTTGCCAGAATCTTCTCAATTTGCTGAGCCTCAAGAATAGCCGATTGAGCTAGATATTCCCCAAGTGGTTTGCGATTATCAGCACTAATAATATTTGACCAATCTTCAACAAAAAAATCAGCAGTTTGAGAGTTGATCCAACCTCTCATTGCCATAATTTCCCCTAAGCGAAGGTTAGGAAAATTCTCCTGGTCTTGGAGCGCTAATTCTAATTGGGTCTTCGAAACCAATCCCGCCTCGATTAACAGCTTACCGATTGGTTTTTGTTTCACAGCTTGGCTCTGTTGACCTAAGGAATGATTGATAGCTCTGGATTTGTTGGAATGAGGATAATTCTCTTGATATAAAGACATGAAAAAAAAATGCTGAACAATTTAAAAATGTTGGACAAACAAAAATATGCTTTAGAATCTAAAAATTTATAATCAAAAAATAATTAATTGCGACTTTTGCTGATGATAACAGAGTGTTGGATCTGCTGGTGCAATTCTAATCACACCGGTAGAACAAACAAAAAATTTGTAAGCCAACAATCTTGACACGACAGATGATGTTAGTGAATTGTATTTGAAGTCTAAAAACTAACATTGACGAGTAATTAATATTTTTCCCTTGCTTAAAATCTTAGCTAGTTGGAATTACTTGAGATATTAACTAATTTAATTGTGGCTACAGTAGTCACTCTTATGAAGATTAATTTTAGTTACTAATGCTTGTAATGTATTAGGTCTAAAAAGTACTATTACAAGTGAGATCAAAGGGATCTCATGGCAGATCAAACAGCCAATAAAAAGTTAAGAAAATTGCGTCTTTGAGGTAAAAAGCTGTTTACATTACTCGTCTGTCTCTACTCAAATAACACTGTTCAGACTGGAGCAAAAAACTTTCTTAAATGGTAATTGGGTTTGGTTTTTGGGGCTTAGTATTTAAGTCTTGCTTGAATTAAGTTTTAAAACCATCCATATTTTATTTTTGAAAGATAGGAAGTAGCTTTTGCTTAGGGATTGAGCGGTGTTATTTGCTGAATGCAATTTATTTTCTTGTTACTTCTTTTCAAAGTGTTGTTAACTGGTATTAGTTGACTGGTATTGATTGGCTACAAGTCTCACTTCAAAATAAGATCAAATAATAAAAAGAGATAAGCTACCAGTCTATTTGGCTAGTTTTTTTCTGTTTCAATTAACCTCAATTGCTCAAATAATTGCTCAACCTTAATCAAGTCTTTGTCTCCTGGCGATCGCTCTACTCCACTAGAAAGATCGATGCCATCGGGTCTAAGCTGACTCAAAGCCTCCCTAATATTCTCTGGGTTTAAACCTCCAGCCAAGAACCAAGGTTGTTTGGGAGAAAATTTTTGTAAGTCTTGCCAATCAAGAGTATGTCCTGTGCCTCCCAACATTTGCGGATGATAGGCATCTAGTAACAAACTATCTACTACTTGATCGTAAGCTTTGGTTGCGCTCAAGGATTCAGCGGTTTTGACTCGAAAGGCTTTAATTATTTCGATTTCTTGTGGTAATTGCTGTTTAAGTTGCTGACAAAATTGAGGAGTTTCTGAACCGTGGAGTTGAATCCCTGTTAAGCCTGATTTGCTGACAACGTCAATAATTAAGGGTAAATCATGATCTGCGAATACGCCGATCGCATCTATCGAAGCGGATAACTTAGTTGTGATCGCTTGAATTTGAGTGGGGGTTACATATCTTGGCGATCGCTCTACGCAAATAAACCCCAATGCTGTTGCCCCCAAACGAGCAATCTCAACACCCTGAGCTACTTTAGTAATCCCACATATTTTGATTCGCATGTCATCACTCTCAAATAATTCTGATCAGACTTAACCCTTAATCAGCCTTATTTTACAGATAATTGCGTCCAGAAAAAATAAGCAATCAAAATACCAAAAATAACAACACCACTAACTATCTATCCGATAATTATCCTGCTCAAAATCGTTTTGGGCAAAATCAGCTTGGCATTCGTGAATGTTGACTTTAATAAGACCTAAGGTGCAACCCAAAATTGCCCCCAAAAAAGAATTGTAAAAGAGAGGATTGGAGTACAGGGAATTTTCTTGTTCGACTTCGTCTAGTTGTTCAATTTCTCCTAATGATTGAACATTCACCCTAGTAAAAATTAACCCCAATGACAATCCTAAAACGGTTGTTCCTAAAACCAAGAAGGTAGACAATTTATTGTCTTGATTTAACACGACTATTTCCATAACGATATTCCTTTTGTTATGGCATTAAAAATAAAAATTGGCAAATTTAAAAATATTTTTTACGCTTAATTGCGCAGATTTGCTATCTTTAAATAGCCTCAAAATAGATGTTTTGAAGGTATTTTGGCTAATTTAGCTTAATTTTTAATCAGATTTAAACGAATTCAAATAATAAAATTTCTGAATTATTTTTGGTTATTAATAGCTCAAGAAATTTTTCTTTAGTTATGGCAACACCATCACCACTATTTAAGGATTTACCATTAATATTTAGCGAACCTTTAGCAACTTGTAGCCATAGCGATTTATTGGTCTCGGTATTGAAATTATAGCGATCGCCATTATTAAAAACCCCAGTATAAATATGTGCATCTTGATGAATAGTGATAGATTCATCTTTGCCATCGGGAGAAGCAATCAACCTTAATTTTCCTTGCCTTTGCTCCAAAGAAAAATACTTTTGTTCATAGCTTGGTTCAAGATTTTTCTGCTTAGGCACAATCCAAATTTGTAAAAAATGAACTAGCTCAGTAGCAGATGAATTAAATTCACTGTGAGTAATTCCTTTCCCCGCAGACATTATTTGCACATCTCCTGGACGAATAATCGAACCATTGCCAATACTATCTTTATGTTCCAGTGTTCCTGAGAGGACATAAGAGATAATTTCCATATTTTGATGGCTATGAGTCTGGAAACCTTTACTCGGAATCACCCTATCTTCGTTAATTACCCGTAAGCGACTAAAACCTACGTAATTAGGATCGTAGTAGTTACCAAAAGAAAAGGTATGTCTACTATCCAACCAACCAAAACTTGCTTTCCCTCTATCTTGCTCAGGACGAATAATAATCATTGCTTTTAGCCAGTATTCGATAATTACAACTCAAAAAAAATCAATCTTTAATTAACGATATTTTTGACTGATTTCTTTACATAAATAAAATCATATTTTGATGGTGAAATAAATTTATTGCAAGAATATATTGGAGCTAAAAGTATTCATTTTGAAGACAATTTACGCTAAGGCTGAGGGGTTCAATATCGAACTAAAAGTAATCAAACCCTAACTTAACCAGGATTTAATGTCATGACAATGACCAAGCCACTATAATGTGAGCAATATAGAGAAAAATAGATTGAGTTTCCACTACCAATGAGGCATATTGTCGTCACCGATTTAGATGGAACTTTATTAGATCGCCACACTTATAGATTCACTGGTGCGTTGAGTGCGATTGAGAAGCTAAATCAACATCAAATACCAATTATTCTAAACTCCAGTAAAACAGTAACGGAAACTCAAGATATTCGGAAACAGCTTTATAACCAAGAACCTTTTGTCTGTGAAAATGGCGGTTTAGTTTGTGGACTGAAGCCATTGGCGAATAAAGCAGATTCAGAACAAAAACTTGATATTCAATGTTTGGGCATGCCAAGAAAGGAATTTCTAGGTAACTTGGCTAAAATTAAGCAGGAATTAGATCTCAATTATCGAGGATTTGCCGAAGCAACAGTAGAAGAGATAGTTGCTTGGACAGGTCTTGATCCGATAGCAGCTAAGAGAGCGATGGCAAGAGAATTAAGCGAACCTCTTTTATGGCAAGATGACCAGAAGGCCTTAACTCTACTAGAGAATCACCTCAAAGAATTAAATTTACAATGCACTCAAGGAGAAAAATTTAACTTTGTGACGGGGAACTTTAATAAAGCAAGTTGTTTTGCAGATCTTAAAAATTACTATTCTAGGCTTTGGCAAGAAGAGGTAGTGATCGTTGCCATAGGTTCTAGTCAACCCAACTTGCCGATGTTAGAAGAAGCAGATATTTCGATCATAATTCCTAACCAAGAAGGCGATTCCCTCAAGCCAAATTGCCAGTATACTTTTTGGTCTTCTCAACAAGCTTCGAAAGGGTGGCAAGAAGGAATTAATTTTTGCTTTAAACATGTTTTTTAGGCGTTGCTGATCAAGATGAATTTGTTAGGCTAGCCAGTTGGGATAATCTTGGATAAATTGAGCCGAAGAGATTAAGCTTATATCGCGATCGCTACTAGCTAGATTTCTTTCTGCTTCAGTGTTATAGCCCCAGTCAGCTAAAAACAATTTAATTAGCTGCAAATCTGGTTGTTCTTTTACCAAATTTAAAGCCTGAATCCGATCTTCGATAAACCAAATATTGCTAGAATCCGCAGCTTTGTCTTTAATCAATCGCAAAGTTTCATACTTAGGACGACGAGATTCTTTACCAATGACTTGATGATCTGCTAGCTCAATTCCCTGCTGCTTAAGAAGTTGCTTAACGAACCGACCTTCTTTGGTAGTGACAATAAAAAATTGTAGATCGGAGGCAAGGATTTGGTTTAATTTATCGATAATTCCTGGATAGAAACTATGCAAATCTAACCAACTATCGAGATCATTTTTAATCCAATCATCGCGAACTCGATCTAAAGATTGAGCGCAAAATTTGGGGTCTAAGTCTTCTTTTTCTTTGATGCGATCGCGAACCGAATGCCAAGAAGTTAGAATTGTCTCTGAATCATATTCCAAGACCAAAGCTCTCAACAAAACGGGCATTTCCCAGCCAGTTTCAATTACAGGGCGAAGCCTTTTAAACTCTGTAGCTAAATTATTGAGGGAATCTAGGTTTGTTTGATCTCCCTTTTCATGATGCCAAATCTGGTCATAAGCCTTGAGGGTACTAGCAAAATACTCCTCCAAACCATTGCAAATAACACCATCAAAATCTGAAGCTAATATGGTTGGACGCATTTT
>CALKUU010000119.1 GCA_937996665.1 uncultured Xenococcaceae cyanobacterium
ACAAATATAAAGTAAAAGGTGAGCTAGTGCCCACCTTTTGTAGTTTGAATTTAAATTATTGATGACTTTGAGCGCAGCAATAATTTAATTAGCAACTAGATTCAGTAACAAGAACTTAGTACTTGTAAGAATCAGTTTTGAAAGGTCCATCAACAGGAACGTTGATATACTTAGCTTGATCTTCGGTTAGTTGGGTAATTACACCACCAAATCCAGCAACCATATAGCTAGCAACTTCTTCATCTAAGTTCTTAGGTAGAACTTGGACAGTAAGAGACTGAGCTTTTTCTTCAGCAGACTTATCAGCAAACTTACGTTCAAATAAGAACATTTGAGCTAAGACTTGGTTAGCGAAAGAACCATCCATAATTCTGGAAGGATGTCCTGTTGCATTGCCTAAGTTAACCAAACGACCTTCGGATAGAAGCAATAAGAAGTCTTGAGGATCGTTACTACGATAGACTTGGTGTACTTGAGGTTTGACTTCTTCCCAGCGCCATTCTTTACGCATAAATGCAGTATCAATCTCATTGTCGAAGTGACCAATGTTGCAAACTACCGCACCTTTCTTGAGACAAGACAACATATTGGAGTCACAAACATTATAGTTACCAGTAGCAGTAACGATCATATCGATGGAGCCAAGTAAGTCTCGGTTAATACTGCCGAGAGTGCCATCATTTTTCCCATCGATATAAGGAGAGACTAATTCGTAGCCATCCATACAAGCTTGCATTGCGCAGATGGGATCTACTTCAGAGACTTTAACAATCATTCCTTCTTGTTGTAGAGAAGCAACAGATCCCTTACCAACGTCACCATAACCAATCACAAGAGCTTTTTTACCAGCCATTAGATGGTCTAAACCACGCTTAATTGCATCATTTAAACTATGACGACAGCCATATTTGTTATCGTTTTTGGCTTTAGTAACAGAGTCATTAACGTTGATAGCAGGAATTTTAAGCTCACCACTTTCTAACATCTCAAAAAGACGGTGAACTCCAGTAGTTGTTTCTTCGGTTACACCATGAATGCTAGCCAACATTTGTGGATATTTTTCGTGGATATGACCAGTCAAGTCTCCACCATCATCAAGGATCATGTTAGCATCCCAAAGTTCTCCGTCTGAACCGAAGCAAGTCTGTTCAATGCACCAGATATACTCTTCTTCAGTTTCACCTTTCCAAGCATAAACAGGAACTCCAGCAGCAGCGATCGCAGCAGCAGCATGATCTTGGGTGGAGAAAATATTACAAGAAGACCATCTTACTTCCGCACCAAGTTCAACTAGGGTTTCAATCAAAACCGCAGTTTGAATTGTCATGTGAATACAGCCAATTATTTTTGCCCCTTGAAGTGGCTTACTTGCGCTATACTTGGCTCGAATTGTCATTAAAGCAGGCATTTCGCCTTCAGCAATGGAAATTTCTTTGCGACCCCACTCTGCTAGAGAGATGTCAGCGACTTTGTAGTCATTGGTTTTTTCTTTGGCGATAACTTGTGTATTCATAAATTCTTGATTAGCTTCACTAATTAGTTATAAGGTGTTCGCTGAATAAATTGCTTTCAGTCTTTTAAAAAACTACGATTCAAATAACTTTATATTTGCATCGGAGACTAATCTAGGCTAGGTAGGTCAAACTATTATGCTTAAAAACTTTCCTTTACCATAAATTAACTATCTTGACTAGATTTATGTCAATTATTGTTATGTGATCTTACATTAATTTTGATTGAAATGGGTAATTTTACCTGTTAGACAATCTTAAGTCTTATTTTTAGTTGATCTTTGAAAAGGTAAATTGAAAGTTTTGAAGGAGCATTTGCCAAGGAGAAATGTTCCAGCGATCGATATGAGAGATGATTAATTGTTCATCATTTATCATTAGTTCACTGGATCCAGAGATCGAAATAGTTGGTTTCCAGGGTAGCGGCGATAACATAGTTAAAGTCCACTCTGTATTAATTATTTGTGCTTCTTGTTCAATTGAATGAAGTTCTAATTTCATATCACTAAAAAATGAATTCATAAAATTAATCATTTTTTGGTAACGTTTAACTCCTTGGAAACTATTTAAAGGATCGGCAAAATAGACATTGTCTGCGTATATTTCATAAGATTGAAATTTAGGAAAATTTAGATAGTCTTTTTTAAGAATTTCAATGATTTCCATGGAAAAATTTAATACAAACCATTGTAAATAGGCATTTTAAGTCAACACTATTTTCACTAATACTACATAAATAAGTATTCAGTATTTATTTAAGGATAAGCAAAGTCAATTTTGTTGATAAAGATCATTTATAAACACTGAATGGGTACTTTAACTAATAGATATGCAGTTTATTAGATTAAGATACTTATGGAGAAGCAGCTTAGGACTATTACCTTAACAATATTATCTTTACTAAGCATAGGTTTATCTACAGAAGTAGCTACCGCTTCGACATTGTTTATGGGGAAAAATAGCTCTCTTAATTCTGAAAATAGCTTAAAAATTGCTGATTATAATCTAGCTTCAGAATTATCTTTTCTCTCGGCATCTTCTAATGAAATGTTAACAAACTTGTCTCAGATAAATAGTGTTGAACGTAGCGATTTGAAGTTTAATCCTCTCGATAAAATTCAAGTTGCACAAGGAAGTTTACAACAAGAATTAGCAGCGAAAAAACCTAATAGTGATTTAGCCACAACGACAGATGGTAATTTCTTAACTTCAGCATTATTATCTGAGATCCAAGGATTACAAGCTGCCAATTATTATGAGATGTCAGCTTCACAGGTAAGTTCGACATCAATAGTTGGTGCAAATGAGATCAACCAATCGATTCAAGGTAGATATCAAAATTTAGTCGAATCAGATTCTGCTCAAATGAATTTGCTACTTACAAGAAAATTATTAGCAGCAGAACCTAGTCCAGAATTAGCGAATCAAGCTGGAAATACAAATTTAGTTGCTCAGCAGCAACTAGCATTGCTCACTTCTGGAGGTTTGTTAGAGACAATTCCTCAAAAAAATCAGAATGTAGTCAGATTTCCTAAATCTTTACTAGCGGTCATCTTACTGTTAATTGGTTGGCGTGGCTATTACGTATTGAAAGCTTTGGGTAATGGGGGAATTTTTGAGAATTTACTAGACAAGTATGGCAATCCTCAAGTTCCTGAAAATGCGGTAGCTCTTCATAATCGCAATTTTAAACAGCTTACTAGTTTAGGTAGCAAGGTCGCCAAAATTGCCAAGGAGAAATTTGGTAGTGAAGAATTTATGCTTTATTTGAAACTACGTCAACAGGTAGAAAAAGGTGTTGATGAGTACAAAAATATTAATCAAAGTATTCAATATTTAGAGGTGGCGATCGCGACTCAAAGTAGTTTCTTAAAGCTAGAACAAACAGAATCTCGTTATCGTAGTCGTAAGCAACAAGAATTTTACAATTTTGTTGCTGAAACTGTTGCAGAAGATTTAGACAAAGATGTTTTTCGCAATACTTTGAAGCGAAAACTTGCAGAAATTGTTCCTCTGCTGAATTCTGAAGAGGGGAGAACAGCCTTGCAATCTTACATCAAAGAAATCACTAAAATCTCTCAACACAATCTAGGTCTAAAATTATTTTCTTTATTCAAACAGCATAACGTTACTAATTTCACTATTCTTGCTAAGGTTGCGGATATTGTTAAGAAAATTCAGGCAGAAGATTTACTAACTCAAAATAATTTAGTCGTTATAATCCTTGAAAACTACGATGTTTTTGAGAACCTAGCTCCGATTATTGATATCAAAGAAGATCGGGTTTCTCCAGAGACTTTTGCTATCTTGATGCAATATATGGGTCTAGTCCATAGACATGAAAATGCTATGTCAGAGTTTGCAAGTTTGAGTAAAGGTTTAAAACAATGGCATAAACCTTACAAGTCTTTAATGACAATTCGGCAGCAATATCCAGAATCAGAGTATCGTCTACCCCAAGAATTTGTGGATAAGATTCCAGGAATGCAGATATTTAAGAAATATGAAAAATATATTTTTGATAATTAGACTTGCCGCACTCGATGAGGATTTGTTCTTAAGGGGAAATTATTGAGAGCTTCGAAAAATTATAATTGTGGTGGGAACTTGTCGAATGATTTCTTTAGAAATATTGCCTAACATAATATTTTTGAGTAAATCATCATTTCTGCCACCGAGGATAACTAAATCATGCTGATAAGCTTGATAAAGTTTCATTACTGCTTCGGGAACAGAGTTATCACGAATAGACAAAGTTGATATTGGTAAACTTGTTCTTTGGGAAATTTCTTTACTTAAATTTTTGAGATTTATAAAATTAGATTCACTTTGAAAAGAGCGAAAAACGTTACAGAGGTTAATTTCTGGAGAGTTTTTTATGTCATCTAAACTGGCTAAACCAGGTAAAAACTTGATTAACTTGAAAGTATTTTCGCCTCCTGCGGTGGGAATTAGCCACTTATGTGGTTTGTTATGGGTTTGAGACAAAGACGAGAGATAGGGAAAACAGTTAGCTCTCGCGCCTAATTTAATCACAATCAAATCGCAGGGGACTTTTTCCATTAAAGTATCGACAATCCCGCCAAAAATGTTTTCGGGGCTGAGATTTGTTCCACTCCAACCTGTGATTAGTAAACTGATTTGTTCTTGTTTGATTGTTTCTATAATTGCTGTGGGAATGCTGTTGGCGATTTTGACTTGAGTATGAACAGAAACTTGAGCTTTACGACCTAATCTTTCGAGTCGATGCATAAGATGGCGTGCATCACTGGAGTCAACTTTAGCCTGGGCAGGATAAATATATTTGGGGACAGAAATTACTTGTAAACACTGAATTTCATATTTTTCTGTTTTAGCGATCGCTAAAGCTATTTCCATTAATGATTTAGCGTGATCTGGGTTAGAAATTGTGAGAAGAATTCTACCTCTTCCTGTTGCTGGGGAGCGAGTTTGATAATTGATATAAGCAGGGTCTGGTTTGTCAACAATTTCGCGATCGCCAATTAATTGTTGTGCTTCTGCTTTAATAATGTCACTTCTAGTAATAATTCCTCTGAGAATATTTCCTTCGGTCACAGGCAATCTAGATAGTTGATATCGATTGAGTAGGTATAAAACATCAGCCAAAGAGGTTTGTGGTCTGACTGTCATGGGTTGAGTTGTCATAATGTCTGCTAGGGAACCGACTAAATTTTTGGTTCGCGAATCAGCAACATCTGATTGGGTAATGATTCCTACTAATTTTTCTTGATTGACAACAGGAAAGCCACGATGGTGTGAGTCTGACATGGCTGCAATAGTAGCGGCAATAGAAATACTACTCTCTAGGGTTTCTACTTCTGATTCCATGACATCAAAAGCAGTCAACTGCGTTAAAAAATCGCTAGTTGGGTGATCGTCATTGACTTCAATTCCACTAGCTTCCAAAAGATGTTCGTACAAAGAACCTTTTGATAAACTTTCGGCTGTGATGTAGGCAACTGCACAGCTAATCATCAGTGGTAAAACTAAACTGAAATCCGCTGTCATTTCAAAGACAATTACAATCGCTGTTACGGGCACTCTGACTACTGAAGTGAAAAAAGCTCCCATCCCAGCTAGAGCAAATGTATAAGGAGACTCTGAACCGATTAAGCCAAATTCTGCTGTCCCAACTAAGTAGCCTAGGGCTGAGCCAAGAACTAGGGCTGGGGCAAATAAACCGCCAGGAGCGCCAGAGCTATAGGCAAGAATTGTCAAAGAAAAATGAACAATAAAAGCGATCGCAATCATTTGCCATTTTAATTCTCCAGAAACGACAATATCTCGCAAGCCAGCATTGTCTAAGAAAAAGTCAGGCAAAAAAGCAATTACTATTCCAGAAATTAAGCCTGCTAAACCAATTCTGATCGGCATTGAAATTGGTAATCTACGGTTCCAACTAACTCCCCAAATAACGCCTCGATTAAATAAGCCACCTAAGACACCAGCTAAAATCCCTAACAGCAGATAAAAAGGAATTTCTGCTAAAGCAAAATTGCCTCGACTAGATACACCCTGAAGTATTGCTGGAAAAGTAGTGCTATCAGGGTCGAATAATCGAGAAACTAGCGCTCCTGTAAAAGAAGCTGCGATCGCTGTTTCTAAGGTTAAACCAGAGGCATCGCGCATTAATTCTTCGACTACAAATAAGACCCCAGCAATTGGGGTATTAAAACCGGCTGCTAATCCGGCTGCTGCTCCTGCGGCAATCGTTTGCCGACGATTGGTAGGAGAATTGGGTAACCAACTACTAATTTGAGCAGCGATCGCTGCTCCAATATGAACCGTAGGTCCTCTTCTGCCCAGAGTTAAGCCACTACCTAAAACCAGAATTGTACCTAGGGTTTTTACTATGGCAACTTTGAGATTTAGTCGTAGTGGATATCGTGCTAAAACTGCTTTAACTTGGGGAATTCCGCCTCCAGCAGCAGCGGGTGACAATAGTTCTAAAAGAGAACCAGCAACAAAACCTAAAACTAAACCAATAAAAGGTAATACTAACTTGGTGCCAAATAAATTAGCTAGGTCTAAACGATAGCCTCCAAATATGCCAACTCCTCGTTTGAGAACCAAAGCTGCTAAGCCAGAAAAAAAACCAATAGCACAGGCTTCTAATAATGCATAGCGATGATCTAACGGACTAGTAGCGATTGCCTTGGAATTCCACCATTTAGGCAGCAGTTTATTCATCAACAGAATTAGGAGCAAGAAAAAATTACATTCACATACTTATAACTGCAAGTTTGGAAAATATGTTAAATGGTATTAATTTAAATAATTAGGAAATAAATCTAGTAAGAATATACCTTTAATGGGGTTCGGTGCAAAGAAGATAATTATGCTAGGCACTTATGCTGGTGCGATTTCAAGTTGAATCTAAACGATGGTTAGCTATGAAGTTTTTGTTTGCATAATCCAAAGAGAAGGATAAAAATCACCTTCGATTTGCTTTAATTCACAATTGTTTTGCTGCGTAAAATTAGCAATTGTTTCTTCGCCAACATTCCATAACAAAACATCGCTAAACTTTTGAGGATTAACAACTGGAACATTTTGATCGGTAAATAAAATTAGACTTACTTTCGAATCTATAAGATGGCTAATAGAGAGAAAGTTTCCAATATTAAAACCACGATTGTCCTGATTCATCTTGTTGTTGGTGATTAACAAAGGACTTGGATAGTTATTAATTTCTTTGGCAATTGCTAGATGATTATAGCCATCAATTTTGTTCCACCAAGTCAACTCTTGAGCAGAAATTACACAAGATGTTACTCCTAAGACCATAATTAAAGCCAAACTGATAATTCTGCTGACATCCAATTTTTCCTTAAAGCTTGCTAACCAATAAACAACAACTAGTTGTAACGTTAATAAACTAGGTAAAAAGTACCTAGTCATAATTGATTTGATCCCACCCTTAATAAGATCGGGAGCCATTAGCATCAAAGCTGGAATAACTGTAAGCACGAAGAGAAATAACCATGTTTTGGGCTGAGTTCGCTTGGCAAGAAACCAAAAACAGATTGCGATCGCAACTAAGAGAAAACCAATAATTCTGGCTGAAATATAACCATTAATATTAGGGTGTAAATCAATAAAAATACTAGTCAAATGTAATTCCCAACGACCCAAGAGGTCAAAAAAGGGAATCACCATATTCGTCCAGCTAGTTTTAGATTTGAGAATATTCAGGTTTAGGTAAATTACTTGCAACCAAGGAGCGAAAAGAAGTAACGAAATTATTCCCGCAATTACAAAGTTAACGGTGATTTTTGTGATCTTCAATTTTTCGAGAATAGCAATATAAACAGCTTGGGCGATCGCTAAGTAACCAGCTAATAAAGAAACATAAAAATTAGTCGCTAAACTAAGTGCATAAAAGCCCCACCACCACCAATTTTTTTTGCGATTAACAGCCCCAATCAAAGCAGTGTAATTTAAGGCGCTAGTTAGAAGTAAAAGGCTGTATTCTCTGGCTTCTTGAGAGTAGATAATATGCACAGGCGAAATTGCAATTACCCCAACTGCCCACAATCCTATTTTGTGACTTTTAAATAGTTCCCAACACAGCCAATAAACAGCAGGTAAAAGCAAAATACCAAACAGTACAGATAAACTCCGAGTTGTCTGAAGAGAACTGCCAAATAGTTGCTGCCAAGCACGGGATAACAAGTAATATAAAGGTGGATGCTCTGGGTGTTCTAGTAGTTTAGCCCAGCTATCTTGCCAAGTTTTTTCGTCTGTAACGCTCTGATATTTTAGTAAATCGCGGCTGTTAATTAATTTATTATTAAAAGCATCTTGCTTGACTTCATCGCCGTTGTAGCCAGCAGTTCTAATTGATGTATATACTTCATCATGCCAATAAACTTTGCGATCAAGATTGTAGCAACGAAAAAAAACGCCAATTGAGATAACTAAAACTAGTAAAATCAAAAAGAATTTCTGAGTAGTTTGCTTCACAAGATAAGTAAGTAATATAAGATTTTATAATTCAGAAATTGTATATTAATTTGAGTTAAATTTAAGAGTATATTAATTAAGTGATCGATTTAACCCCCGCTTTTCCTACGTTTATTGTTACTTTACGAGAAGGCTTTGAAGCTTCTCTAGTAGTAGGAATTGTTATGGCTTGTCTTCGACAAGTAAAGCAAACTAGTCTTTATCGACAAGTTTATTTAGGTATTGCCTCAGGGATTGTGGGCAGTATTAGCCTCGGTTTTTTGTTAGCGATTATTATTCAAGGGATAGCAACAAATGCTGGGATCTATACTTCTTTAATCAAACAACTTTTAGCGGTTGTGGTTGGCATCATTGCGATCGCTATGTTGAGTTGGATGTTGCTATGGATGAGTAAGCAAGCCAAATTTTTAAAAGTAGATATTCAAGATACGGTCAACCAAGCTCTTACTAATCAAAATGCAGAGAGATCTATTTTTCTGTTAGTAGCGATCGCTGTTTTGCGAGAAGGATTTGAAACAGTATTGTTTATCTTGGCAAAATTTGAGCGACAATGGCAATTGCCCACAATTGGCGCTTTGCTGGGATTATGTCTCGCAGCTTTTTTAGGTTGGTTACTGTTTGCTTGGGGTGTCAAGCTAAATTTACGCTTTTTTTTCCTCAGTATGGGAATTCTGTTGCTATTAATTGTCAGCGGTTTGGTACTGAGTGTTTTATTTCATTTTGATCAAGCAGTATTAATCTGGCAGCAGATATCTGCTCATAATCTCTGTTTTGGGAGCAATGATTCTTGCTTGTTGGGTCAACAGGTTTGGGACGGTAAACTTGTTCTTCCCGATAACCAATTTCCGGGTATTGTCCTGAAAGCTCTATTTGGATATCGTCAAACTCTCTATTTAGGTCAAGTAGTTGGCTATTCTTTGTTTATTAGTTTGATGAGCTTAGCTTACTTTAATAGCTTGAACGATCAGGTTATTCTCTTTGGCTGGGTGAAAAACTTACTATGGTCAAAATCATCACAACAATAGTAGTGGTGACCATGGAAACTTGAAATTGCTTACAAAATTAGGGTTTTCTAGAGTTTTTTAAAATACACAACATGATTTATCAGTAATGATCTGATGAGAAAATGTATTTAAAAATTCCTTTACCAAAGATATAAAATTCTTAGCTGATTTAAATCGGGATGACAGGATTTGAACCTGCGGCATCCTGCTCCCAAAGCAGGCGCGCTACCAAGCTGCGCTACATCCCGTGGTGATGAGTTTTACTCAAACCTAATGAATCATAACATAGTTTTGCAATAATTAGTCGATTGATTTGTATTTGAGCGAACTTCATTAGGGATTAATGTCCCAAGAAAAAACAACCTTCAAAAATGAAAGTTGTTAAGCACACATGGACAAAACTATAGACTAAACAAAATATGTAGAGCTTTTGTTTAATGGATGTTGATTTATAAAAACTAAGTTGGACTGATCACGTCACAATACTGATAATGTTGACGGTTATGGGATAGATTTTTTTAAGAATAATGCTGTGTGCCAATAAGGCAAAAATTAAGCAAAAGCTAAACCTTCAAGCAAATCTTCAGTTAGATTTGCAAGCACTTCATCAGTTTCAAACTGTTTTTCTAGCAATATACTTGCCTGAGCATAATATTTTGAAGGAGACAACTTGTTGGTGTTGATCTTGGCAAGTTGAGGAGATTTTAAGAAATTTGCTAAGTCAGAATAGGAGTTAGCAATGGAAATACCTTGTTTTGCTAATTGTTCAGCTAAT
>CALKUU010000120.1 GCA_937996665.1 uncultured Xenococcaceae cyanobacterium
CGAAACTCTCTGCGATGAATCTGGAAATCTCATCGACGACTACATCCAAATTGTTAGCTGGCTTTACCCAGGGGCAACAGTTCGTCACGCTAAATTAGAAAAAGTAACGAAAATAGAAGAAAGAACCGAATACGCCCTAGCGCTTTTATTTCTGCCAATTGTCTGTCGATACTTTACTCTACTTTCTAGTTCCACTAAAAGAGATAAAAAACAACCAGTCAGATATGTAATGGTCATTCCCGATGTTGATGACTTTGCCGAATCAGCCAATAGACTCTGGCAAATCCAAAATCCAGAATATCAAGATTGTTTTGTGGCTAATCTTGGAGAAGCCGCTCTCAAATACTATGCAGAATCAACTTTAGAATTAATTTCAACCCAACATTGTCAGGTTCTACTCTACGAAAAGCTCAATAAAAAAGCTCGTCAAAGAATAATCTATGAGG
Organism: uncultured Xenococcaceae cyanobacterium; assembly: GCA_937996665.1. Classification (GTDB taxonomy): domain Bacteria; phylum Cyanobacteriota; class Cyanobacteriia; order Cyanobacteriales; family Xenococcaceae; genus Hyella. The sequence goes on from CALKUU010000120.1 coordinate 447, forward strand.
ATGAGGACTTTCGCATTACTCCTCAAGCTTTAAAAGACTTCAAATTTACCTCAGAAAATTTTATCAGCAACAAAATTTTTATCGGAGAAAAGAGCTTCACTATCAAAGCTAATTCTATCCGCGCCATCATTGTCGAGAATTTGGCAAGAGAATTGCCCTGGTGGCTTGGCTTATGGGAACAGCTTTATCAAACAGACCCTTTGGAGTCAGAAAATTTAGAACAACAATTAGTTTTCAATCGTCGAGGATTATTAGCTATGCTTCAGCAGGATACAAAGTTAAAAATATACCAAGACTTTATGCGGGCTTTTCACGAAGCATTAAGAAGAACCTACGCCAAAACCTACAGTAAAAAAAGAACCAAAGCTGAGAATAATCAGAGAATTGACAAAAAATACCAAGGTATTCGGAGCGAACTGAGTAGATGTTACGACCAAGAATCTTTAGAAGATTTCCTGGCTGATTTCTTATCCAGAGCAGGGTTAAATTCTTCTCTTTATGACAAATGGGAGCAGATATTGCCTTTGATAGTGGATGAAATGAAATGGAAGAGGACTCGAAATCTTTCTTTGCTAGCTTTAGCTAGCTACAAGCCGAAAGGCTCTTTTTTCAAGCAGTTATCAGTACGGTTCTGGACTATGTTGCTTGAGGTCAATTATCAAGCAGCAGTCTTATTCTCAATCAAAAAGCCTTTGAAGGAAATCTTCCCACAAGCCGAAAATACAGACTCAGATCCAGAAAATTAGAAGATAAATCAGTTTTTTTATGACCAGATACTATCTATTCGGGACTCTGCTCACGCATTATGGTCCGGCGTCTTTAAATCATGGCAAAAGTAAGGGAAATACTAGTCCCTTACAAAAAGCCAGATGGCAAAACAAGCTCCATTCCGTGGTCAATAGCGATGCTATTCGTTGGTCATTGAGATTTTACTGGCAACAAAATGGTTATCCTGTGAATCGTAATTGGGATGGCGATGAATGTCTTAATTACTGGACAAATGAAAACTTTGATTCAGAGCGGTTTATTGATGATGATGTTTTAGGCTTTTTGAAACCAGAAGCCGTGAGAAAAGAGGTTACAGAAAATATTAATGGAACTCAAATAACTAGGGTGGCTTATCCTCAGAGAATGGGAGCATTAGGAGTCAATCGTGCTTTCTCAATGACCCCTTTGGATTGTGATGTGATTTTAAACTCTACAAGTGGGAAAAAAGATAGTACTTCGCTGCACTTTATTGAATGTCACAATACCCGCTACCAATATGTCTTTGCTCTAGATTGCAGTCATCTTCGAAATCAATCCCGAGTTTTCGATGTTATCGACGGCTTAATGGGAATTCGTAAGGTGGGAGGGCACAACAACGTATTTACCTATGACTTTTCCCCTGAAAGTTTTGTCTTGCGTTGGACTACAGATCCTTCGCCAGATATGTATTACTGTTTCGAGCAGTTGGAAAATAAACCCCTGGTTTATGCAGAACCTTCTATTTCAAGTAACTTGATTGAATCAGTTGAATGCGAGGATATTGATCCTAATGAATTATGGATTGGCGGTAAAGTCGCTAAAGATTTTAAGCTTGATAAAGCTCATATTTATTCAGGAAAGAAAAAGACCATAACTGAGTTAAAGAAAGCGATCTCTAGAGATTTAGAAATACCGCTTGATGATGCTTAGATGATTAATTCTATAGCCTTGTATGTTCATGTTCCCTGCGCTACTTTTCGTACTTCTCGTAGTCGAGAATATGGCAAAACCTATCCTGTTCCTCCACCTTCAACAATTTATGGAATGCTCTTATCTTTTGTGGGAGAAACTGATTCGAGAAGGCATTGTGGAGTTAAGCTAGCTGTTGCGATGCTTTCTCAACCACAAAAATCCAGAATTTTGAGAAAAATGAGGCGCTTTAAAGAGATTCCTCTGGGCAATTTGAGAAACACCACAGTCGAACATCAAGAGATTCTAACTAATATCAAATTTATTGTTTGGGTTGATTCTTCGCTGGAAAAAAGCAACCCAACCCTAGCGAAGAGAATTATACAAGCCGTTGAAAATTCATCATCTGTTCAACGTTTTGGCTGCTTGTATTTGGGTGAAAGCAACGATCTGGTTAACTCTATTAGATTGGCTAAAGAGTATCAATTAAATCAACCAAAACGATGGTTAGTTAAAGACAACAAAGGTTACATCACACTACCTTATTGGGTCGATCATGTTGGTTCTAGAGGAACTAGATGGCAGCGTTACTCTTTAGAAGAGCTAGCGGCAGAAACTCCCCCAGATAGCTGTTGGACGACAATTCAAACTTAAAATGCAAGCACCTCTGATTGGTTACAAAATCAATAGACCCAAAAAGGCTAAAACCCTGTGATACAAAGAGATATGACGATTATTGACTTGGTGGAGATACTTGAATTTTGCCTAAGCTTTGTAAATTAAGGGTTCCAGGCGCTAATTTTTTTGATAATCTCCAATTGTGAGCTTAAATTGCAGTTTTTTAGATAGGTGCTTGCAAATGTGTTTCTCAACTACTGTTTTATCAGGGTTACAGAAACTGGTCTGCATCATGGTTATACGCCTTTAGGCGTTGCTCACGTATCGGGATGTACGTGGAAAAATAAGTCTAAGCTGCATCATGGTTATACGCCTTTAGGCGTTGCTCACGAAGAAACTTTGGACGGGGATATTACTAATATTTTTGTACGACTGCATCATGGTTATACGCCTTTAGGCGTTGCTCACATTACAATCCCAATATTGTTGCTTCTCCTGAGTACTGCATCATGGTTATACGCCTTTAGGCGTTGCTCACATCGGAATACATCCTTTTTCATCGCTGCCATAATTTCTGCATCATGATTATACGCCTTTAGGCGTTGCTCACTTTCATTTTGGTTTTCTCTCCAACACAGCACCAATTCTGCATCATGGTTATTCGCCTTTAGGCGTTGCTCACTCATCTAACCATTTTTGCCACCCTTTCAGATCCCGACACTTACTTAGAAGTAATTACAAGTTACTTGTCAAGTTGCAATCCATAATTTGACACTCCTGCTTTTTTAGCAAGGCGAAAAGATCAATTGACGAAATGAAAAACTTTATTTAGTGGAAAATTTGTGTTTATTCGCTAAATGTATCAATTGTATTTTTTTCAAACTTACTAACCCACCAATCAGGAGTTTTATCATCAATTACACGATAGTCAACTCCGATAGCCTTGAAATGTCTTTTTGCACAGTCTATTTTTAGTTTTTCATGGATAAATCTAAGATTCTCGGTATCGGTTCTTCCCTTAGTTTCTCTAATCAATTCCAAGGTATGTTTGCCGTTTTCATCTTGTCGAATAATACCCCAGTCGGGATTGTAGTTACCGATAATTTTAGGAAAATTGACTTTAAATGAAGAAGGAAATTTGAAGTACAAAACTACTTTTTCTTCATCGGGAATAAGTCGCCTATTAACAAAATTAGTTTCTACTTCGGAATCAACTTGAACTTGATTGTATAACCCACGTTCTCCAGCTTCAATCAACTCTTTCTGGGCTAAAGACTTTTGGCGGGGAAATAACTCTTCAACTTTTTGAGTCAGATTGCTAATATTGTCCAGAGTAAATTGAATATTATCAACAATATGAGGAGTAGCTATATTTCTAATAGTAGTAATAAAAGTGCTGGTAAAACCTTCAGGATTTTTAAATATAAGTCTTTTTTTGTCTTCTGACATTCCCTGAAAAATACGATTGAGCGTAGCACGAGTTAATTTTGTTTCTTTTGCAGCGCGTTCTATTAAATTGAAAACGGGGTAATTGTCTTTGAGAGTTTCGACAGTTTCTTGGTCAGGAGTTTGACCTTTTTCGCTGCTAAATTCAATTGGTTGATGTATATGTAGTTCTGTTTGATTTTTGTCGGAAAACTTGACTAAAGAATTTTCGCCATCTTCAATAATTTCTAGAATTTTATAACCTCTTAAACGAGGCTCATCAAATTTTCTAGATAAATCATCTCTTACCTTAAATTCCCCTTCTTTGTTCATTGAGAAGAGAGTATTTTCTCTCTCTGTGCTTCTGGTTTGAAGACAAATAGTCGCTTTGTTTTTATTTACTGATTTTAGTTGAATACTATATTCAGTAATAATAAATCTTCCTTTGCTCAATACTATTTTAGGCTCAGGAAAGTCATTATTATTAAGTTGTTCAATACATTGCTTAATTAGTTTGTTGCTATCGATAGAAATATTGTATTTAGTTCGCTGACCAAGTTTTTCCCAAAAGGATTGAAAAGCATCGCTGTTGAATAATTCATCTCTTCGTTCAACTTTACTTTGCTGCGGTCTTTTGGGTTTGGGTGGAGCTTCTTCACCGTCTTTGACATACTCATGCTGCAAACCTGCTGCATATTCTTCATAGCTTTCATTGGCTACTACTGTCAAAATATTGATATCTTCATCGAAAATCCGATTTCCATCTTGATCCACGCAAAGTCTAAGTCCTCGTCCGATTTCCTGTCTTTTCTTGATTTCTGAAGCAGTCTGGTTGAGGGTACAAATTTGAAAGACATTGGGATTGTCCCAACCTTCTTTGAGGGCTGAATGAGCAAAGATAAAGGAAACAGGTTCATCAAAAGATAGAAGCTGCTCTTTCTTCTGCATAATTAGGGTGAAAGCTTTTTTCTCTGCTTCTCTTTGTGCTACTGTTCTGCCTTCGGTATCAATAGCATCTCCGCTTTTATTAGTAGAAAAATATCCTTCTCTGACTATTTCGGGACTGTATTTTTGAAAATGAGAGTATTTGGGTTTAAGTAGCTCGAATTCTTGATCAAAAATAGTCCGAATGATGCCATCATCTTTGGTGTAGTTGGCAACACGATCTATAAAGAATAGAGAAAGTATTTTGATGCCCTTATCGTAAAGTTTTTGCTGCATCTCCATGTGCTGCTTAATCGTCTCTCTTATCTGGATGCGGAAAATTTCTGGTCTGGAGGGGGCAAGGTTTTCATTGAGACGAATAGTTAAAGTATTTTCAAACTGAACGAATTCATTTTTTTTAGCAACACCAATTTCTGCAACAAGATAACCATCTTTGTGTTCGTCACGCTTGGTCTTGTCGTGAAGATTATCCCCCTGCTTGAGAGTAATAACTTCCTCTTTGACCGCACCTTTTTCTGCTACAAGAGTTTTGACTTTAGCTGTAATAGGAGATTTGGTGACAGACTCTAAAACAAGTGCGGGGCGGTTGAGGTTTTCTTCTTCAGTAACTCCAAATACCTGAATTTTTTTAACTAGGTTTTGGTGGTAAGCATCTACTGGAGTCAGTCTATAGAGTAAATTAGGCTTGATTCTATGGGTAGCACTGTAGCGTAAGGTAAATAGAGGATTTAGGGTACGAATCGCTTTTTTTGCTTTCTCCGTGTTGTCAATACTTTGTGGTTCATCCAGAATCAGGATAGGTCGAGTTTTTTGAATGTATTGATATGCTTGAAGTTCTCCTGGTAATTTCTCACTGTGTTTATAGATATTGTTACCCCTTACTTTATTGAATGCTTGAATCGTTATGACCATAATTTCAGTAAAAGTTGAAGTAGCAAATGAACGGACTTTGCTTAATCGTGTGCCGTCGTAAGGAAATAGATTTACGACTTCATTGCTGTAAAGAGAGGCAAAATGATTTTTAGTTATTTCAAACGATTTCTTTACCCCTTCATAAATAGCTATGCTAGGAACAATGATAATAAACTTACTAAACCCATATTGCTTACGTAATTCGTAAATAGTTCTCAGATAAACGTAAGTTTTACCTGTTCCAGTCTCCATCTCAATGGTGAACTTAGGAGATCTCTCATCAGGCTCTCCGTGCGCCCCTTCTATTATTGGACCATCGTATACACCTTCATTATCTGAAAGACTTAAAGTTTCTCCGATTTTGTTCTGCCTCTGAATATAATTGAGATTTTCCAACAAAAAATCTTCGTAAATAGACTCATCTGGGGGCAGATTAGGAACGATTTCATCTGACAAAAAATCCTTAGTAAAATCCCCTTGATATTTTGAGAGTCCATCAAATAGCTGAATTACGCTATCAATAGCGGTGAGTTGATATTTCTGATTTGGATCGAATTTTAGATGTAATTTTCTCTTCATAATGCCCTCCTATAAAGCTTTTACATTGCAACTATCGGCTAGCTGTAGCTTGGCTTCGTCCGTCAGGGCATTATCCAAACAGATAAATATATCCTCAGAGGCTAAAGACTTGACCTGTTCTACGGTTTCAGGTTTTAGTTTGTTTTCTAAGCAGATAAATAGTTTGTGACCAATGAGATCGGAAGCTACTTCGAGTACACGATTTCCTGTGAACACATCAGCTTGTTCTATTTTGCTATCGAGTGGAAAACCTTCTATTAACTGAATCTCTGCTACCACATCCTCTTCTTTCCATCCATCAATTAGAGGATTTTCAAAGTCTAACAATGAAGCTTGAAATGTTTGAAGATTGTCATCTTGATGATTTTCCCAGATTTTAAGATTAGATTTGTCAAGTTTATAAACTTTGAATCCTAAATCCTGTTTTTTTTCTGCGAGAAGTTCTAGCTGACTTTGTTGCTCTTCTTTGATTTGTTTAATAACACGACGAATGCGTTCTTTTCCAATTTCAGCTATGCTCTCATATCCTGATTTGTATGCTTCTGAACCTTTTTCACATAGTTCAGGAATTTGAATCATTATAAATTTTCGTTCTCCACCGTCTTCTTTGTTGAGATTAATGGCGGCATGAGCAGCAGTAGCAGAACCACAGAAAAAGTCTAGGACAATATCATTTTTACTATAATTTAGTCCAATAGTAATTAGCTTACATAAGAGTGCTGAAGGCTTAGGAAAATCAAAAATTTTGGCATTTCCAAATATATCTACAAACTCATTTGTGCCATGTTGAGTATAAATATTATCAATTATCGAAAAAGGCTTTGTTTTTCTTATCTCTCCATTATCATCTTTTAAATATTGTTTCGAAGATAAAGTCCAATTACCATTTTTATTTTGAGAAAATTCAATTTCTTGATTTTGAAGAGCAAGCTGAACTCTTTCCTTGCTCCACCTCCATTGTCTTTTTGGATAGACTTCATCTCCATTTGGTGCAGTAATAGGAAAATATAAATTTTCTCTTTTATCAAAGCTTTTCATTGCTTCAAGTGGATGAGTTCTATAAGGTCCACGTTTAACAAAATTATTATCTTTGCTTTTGTAGTAACGTTTTATTGATTCTTCTTCTAAGGGAATATATAGGTTATCTAAAGCAGTTTTTGATTTTGAATAAAATAGCGTATATTCGTGCAAAGCAACTAAATATTTCTCTTTTGCACCACCACCGTATCTTTTTTTCCATATTATTGGGTCTATAAAATTCTCCTCTCCAAATATTTCATCACATACTTGTCTTAAATGAGCTACTTCATTGTCATCTATAGAGATTAAAATTACTCCATCTTCTTTTAAAAGATTTCTAGCCAATTTTAGACGGGGATACATCATATTTAACCAATTAGAATGATAGCGTCCTCCAGATTTAGGATTACTGGTTAACAAGTTTCCCTCTTCATCTACTTGACCAGTTTTTCTTAGATAATCATCTAATGACTCTTTATAATTATCTTTATAAATAAAATTATTTCCCGTGTTGTAAGGTGGATCTATATAAATCATTTTGATCCGCCCTGCATAACTTTTTTGTAATAGTTTTAAAACTTCTAAATTATCACCTTCAATAAAAATATTTCCTGTATTCTCTTCATCAACTCCTTCACCAACAACAGGTTTTAATGTTCCTTTACTCGGTACACTTGCTAATCGTCTCGCCTGTCGTTTACCTGCCCAATTCAAGCCAAAATGTTCGACTTCATTTTCATCTTCTAAATGCTCACCTAAAAGTTCCTTTAGAACTTCCCAATTAATTTTGCTCTCTGATATTGCTTCGGGAATAAGTTTTTTTAGTTCTTCAAATAAATTTTCTTGCATGGTAGGAATAGGTTTTAACTTGCTAATAACCATAAATAAATTCTCCTATATTAAATTTCTAAACGGACATCTCACATTGGCGAGGAGACCTCGCCAACCGTGTCCTCATCTTCAGGTGATGGGGTGACGGCTAAATTAGAAAATCGCCAATCCTCACGTTCCAAATCGCTGCCAAAATCATTGAGAAATCGCTTCAGCATTGAATCTGACTTGGCAGCAGACGACCTGATGTAGTTGCGATATGCCGAACAAGAAAACCGAGCGTCGCAGTTACGACACACCTGAACGGCAAAGGTGTATTTTTTACCTGGCAGAGAAGATTTCAATTTATCTACAGAGGGCGGTTTGAACTCTCTCGACTCGATCGCCTCCACTACTTCCCCAAACTCTCGAATCGTCTCCTCAACGTTTTCTTGTTTGAATGGAATATCAATCAAGGGATTCCAACTTTCCAATTCTTTAGCTAACCGCCTCTCATTATTTTCTTTGAGCGCATTTGCGATCGCTTTAGGATAAGAAGTTGCAATAATAGCTGTTTGGTCTAGCTCTTGCCCTCTCAATCCCTGCCAAATATGGGCATAAACATTCAACTGTTTTTCATATTCAGCCGTATTTGCCCTAACATAATCAGAATCGTGAGTTTTGATGTCGTACATCACCGTTTTATCTTCTTCGCGGATAATATCGACAACTCCTTCAATGCCATATTTTCTCCCTTGAGATGTAGTTAGTTCTGGTAAATTAAGCTTGACTTCCGTATCGGTGACATTTTCTGCCACATCTTTCATTTTGCGCCAGTAATGTATCACCTGATTTAGTGCAGTTTCTTTTACATCCGCAGATAAAGAGTGACCACCTTCGATTCGCATTAACTCGTAATTTTCGGCAAACATTCTGCGAATTTCAGCTTCTATCTCAGAATTAATCACGATTTCTGCCTCCTTGACGTTAGTAAATGGTGTAAATCTTCAATAGTTTGGTGAACTAAGCTTCCAAAAAACATGGTTTGCGACCGAGAAGCGACAAAGCCATACTTGCGAAAAATCATGTATTGTCGGGGACACCTTTGGTAGAGCAAATAATCGCTGGTGTAGGAATAGTTTTTCGGTAACTCGTCAATGTCTTCTTTGGCTTCGGGAAGAAAGCTCGTATCAAAATTCGGTATTCGAGTTATTTCACCAGACAAAATAGTACGAAAAGGTTCGCTAATCCTCTGTCCTTGACCTTTGTAGTGGTTTATTACCAGTAAATTCTTTGCTCTAGATAACGCCACATAAAACATCCGCATGATGTCAAAAGAAGACATTCGCTCTAGTGGTTCTCCCTCACGCTCTATTAGGGGTCTGACAATCTGTTCGATTCTCTGCGGTCCTCGGTCATCTTTTCTGGGATTTCCCAAAATGACTACGGGAAACTCCAATCCTTTTGATTGGTGGATGGTGAGAAAGGGAATTCTACCTTTGGGAAAAGGATCGTCAGCATCTTCATATTCGGATTCTCCCAGTCGAAACAGACTGTAAAGAAAGCTCATGAAAAAAGTAACTTGGAACTTTTTATCGCTGAGGAACTGGGCAGTAATTACAGAGGTATATTCGTCGGTAAACCTAGCTAGATACTGAGTGATCAAACCCAAATTACAAATTGGTCCTTCGTCTTTTCCTGTCTCTGCTAAATCGAACATCGTTTTGAAATGGTCAAAAATGCAGAGTCGATAAAACAGATCGAGAACACTCCAGTCAACGGATGTAGCAGCGTTGATGACATAGCTCAGAGAGAAAGGATTACCTTCTTCGATTCGTTTTTCGACGACGCGCTTGAAATAAGAACTACCAATAGCTTTCTTGGCAGAAGTAGATATTCCATTAGCGTTAGAAAGTGATCGCTGCATTAGCACAATGTCATAGGGCTGTTTTAAATCCCATTGATTGTCTTGAGCGACTTGTAGCAGTATTTGATAGTCTTTGGTGACAGTTTTGATTTCTTCCCTACGCTCTTTAACGTAGCTAGCCAAGTTCTTATCTCGTTGAATTAGAAGATTCGCTTGAGAGACACATTCCTTCATCCATTCGTGGAAATCATTGTAATCCTCTCCTGAGAAGCTTCCTTTTGCTGGCTTGCCGAAAATTTTGAGGTAAACACCAAATACTGCGATCGCTTCTTCTACCGCTAAAAAACCTTTGGCTCTAGGAGCATAAACCTTGAGTCCCTGTTCTTCCAAAGCATCCATCATTCTTTTAACTTGTGTACTGGGTTTCCCTCGGTATTTTAGAGATGGATAAAGAAAAGCAATCTGGTTCGGGTCTTGAACTTTTTTGGTATCGATTAGTTTTCTGACAAACTGGGCGATTTCAGCACAGACAAGATCGGGTTTAGCTGCTGTACTGGCGATAACTGAAGGATTTTTATCTTGGCTGTGGGCCTGGATATTTTTGTTAGTAATGCGGTAGTGACCCGTTCCCGAAGATTTACGCCAATTACAGCGATCAATAAAGTCAGTGTAGAAGTCTACTATTTTCTGTCTAGAACGGTAATTAGTATTGAGGGGAATTTCACGAGCATCGCATCCTAAATATTTTTGACAGCGTTGAGGAAATTCAACAAAGTTTTCTACTGTGGCACCCCTAAAACGGTAGAGAGCTTGATCATCATCTCCTACAACACAAATGTTTTGATGACCAGTAGCTAGTTTAAAAAATAGTTTTTCTTGAATGGTATTGGTGTCTTGATATTCATCGATAATGACGTGCTTGAAAATCTGCTCGGATGCTGTAGAAGCTTCCAAATTTATGAGAGCTTGTTGTTGTACTAGAGAAAAATCTGTTTGGGGTAGTCCATCTGATGAATTGAGAGAGTCTTGATAAAAGGCGTACATATCAATCAGACCCTGCAAAATCTCATCTGTGACTTGTTCTTTAATTTCTGAAGACTTAATATATTCTTCTGAGAAGCGATTAAACAGAGAAATACAGTTGGTAACTGCTACGTGCCTCGAACTAGATCGAGAGCCAAAATATTCATTAATGATCGCACTGAGATTCTCTTCTGGATTTTCTGACAAATTTCCAGCTTGAGTCATTTTTTCCCAGAAAGCTCGCCGAGAAATATAGAAGTATTGACCCAGTGCATCTTTGAGGGCTGGAGTAATCGGTCTTTTTCCAGCTTTAGATAATCGCCTGTCTCTGATGAGTTTTTGGCAGAGGGAATGTACTGTACCCACGTACATCTTAGAAATGTCGTAGGGTATGCCTGTAAGGTTAGTGACAAGTCCGAGAAGCGATCTCAATCCTTCCTGTAGTTGAAAGGCTGCTTTTTCGGTAAAGGTACTCAGAAAGATTTCTTCTGGTTTAACTTCTTCAAAGACAATTAAATTTAGGGTTCGCCAGAGAAGAACTCTCGTTTTGCCAGAACCAGGACCCGCCGTCAGAAAAAGAGGACAACCATTGTGAAGAATAGCTTTTTCTTGATTTTCGTTCGGTCGGAAGTTAACTTGTGACCAAAGTTTTTGAATTGATAGTTTGTTTGTAGTTAAGAGCATTAAGCATTCTTTATCCAATGTTTTAAACACTTCGGTCATGGATCGAGCAAATAGCAGAAAATTAGCTAATCGCTATGTTTTTCCAACAAGTAAAGTTTTTTCACAGCAAGGAATAGAGCAAATTAGAAATATCTAAAATGCTCACGCCAGGTAGATTTTTTTCAAAAAATCTACTTAGATTATGAAATTAAATCTTTAGATTTAAGTGAAATCAATAACAGAAGAGACAAACTGCTTCTCTGTTCAAGATGGCTTCAACATTTAAATAACTAGCTTTAAAGTTAATTTAAATGCAGATTTTGGATTCAAGGCTACGGAGAGTTTATGTATTATGCACTTACGCTAATACTCTGTGACATTAATAATAGCTGTGATTAATGTCACTTGATATCGTTATAAACAACGAAAAATATGGAAAATTGAAAAATGTTTTAGTTACACCATATACAGTGGTCTACCTACAATTACTTTCTCGATTAATCAAATATTCAACAATTTTTTCTCCACATATAGTGTTTTAGTGCTATCTCGGATAATCTAAATCATTTAGCTAAGAATACTGAAAGTATTTCGACCACAATATAATTACAGTCAGGCTACGTCGAAGCAAATTTTTGTCTTTTCAAGATCTTGAAAAATTAAAAACCTACTTGTCTATAAAATTAACGATAAGTTAATCTCAAACGACTTCAGTAATATTGAGTGCTTAAAATACATAAATTGTGCTGGTTACGACAGGCTATCTTTCTTGTAAAGAAGTCGGATTATTGTTGTAGTCAATTTTCAAAGATTTGAAAAAAATTTGAACGACAAATTTTAAGTGTTAAGAAAATTTACTTAATACACAAAAACATGATTTATTCTTAGAGTTACCTGTGGTAACTACAAAAAAATTTCAATGACTCTTCCTTTTGCCACGAGTCGAGTTTTCAGTAAAGACCCTACTCAAAGGCTGTTAGATAGAACTCTTAAAATTCCCAGGCAGGTAAGTTTTAATCAAAATAACTAAAGTTACTCAGTTGAATGAGGTTTAAATAGTCTGAGATGTGTCTAAGCATTCATTTTTGAATCAAGTTTAAATGATTTTCGCTTTTTAAGTGCCTAACATCAATTAACGAAGTTCAAAATTCCTTGGACTTCAGAAATAGTCTATGAAATAACTTTCTTAGAACTGTTATTCGCATGAAAATCTGGTTTTCTTTTAAAGCAATTCGTAAAAATATAAAAGTCCAGCAAAAAAGTTTTGAGTTTCGCACCAAGGAGAGAGCTATGACTTATGTATTTTGCAATATCAATATTTTGGTGATGGCTACTTTTTCTTTCTTTACAGCCTTTGTCACGGCTACAAGTGCCCAAACAGCCCTAAAAAAGGAGCAAGTGAAAGAATTTTGTTCCCCTAATGAAGAACTATCTTATTTAGAGTTGTTAAATTTACCTGCAAATTCAGAAATCAAGTTTAACAGCCTAAATTTTATTGAAGCTATCCCAAATTCCAAAAGTGAATCAACTAAAACCTTTTTTATAAGGGCTGAAAAATACAGTATTTACAAAAAATCGGCTTTTACTGAGTTTAAAAAATAGATTTACAGCACTAAATAATCATGATCGAGCAAATTCTAAGATTAATTTAAGAGTTCAACTCCCTTGTTGATTTTGCTAATAAAAACCTTAAATTACTCCATTCTATCTAGCATTATCGCTAAAGTACATAGAACATATAACTTTTAAAAATGTTCTTTTAACTAAGTTATTTCGAGATTTATCGGTATATAAATGAGTGAATTCTACCTTCGGAAGCTCTACGTTCTTTTGCAAAATTCGCAACGAGTAGGTGATGGCGAGACAATATGTAATAAATTGGATTGCATAACCCCCCATCTGCCAAGATTACAAGACTGGTGGGCAACCGCTGGACAAAGCGTAATTGCGATCGCTGATACTTCAGATAGAGTCAATTTTGGCTCTGCTGGCAATACAGATTCAGAGACAGAAATAAGCCACCCAATTAGCGGTCAAAGACAACAATTAGACTCTGGCAATCCGTACACCACTGAAATCGAAATCCCAGAGGCAATTAGACAATGCCAAGATGCAAAGACTGTTTATCATTGGTTTTGGCGATTTTTACCTGAACTGAGCACAAGAAATCGGAAAGATCTACTACTTTATCCTGCTAATGAAATTCTGCCAGATTGTACTTGGCATAGTTATCAGACTACAGTTTCAGCTTTAGTAGGAGCTATGTACCCAGATAAATGGCAAAAAGAAGATGAGGCAGAACGACCATACTTGATACTGTTCACCTTTTCTCCCGTACAGGAATTTATTAAATCTTCTCGTAAATTCCTCGATTTTTGGGCTGGTTCTTACTTACTCCACTATTTAGGGGCAAAACTGTGCTGGTATATTGCTGAGAAATATGGCGCAGATGCAGTCATTACTCCTTCTCTTTGGGAACAAGAAATTATTGATGCTTTTTTAGTTGAAAGTTTAAAGAATGCTGAACTAGACCCTCAGCCCATAAACGAATTTACTAATAACTTTCTCGATAAAAAAACTCCTAGTGATCGCTTTGAAGATGGCACTTCTACCAGCTTAGCAACAGCAGGGTTTCCTAACGTTATTACCGCACTTGTACCAGGAAAAGCAGAAGCAGAAGCTTTGGGTAAAGAGTTGAGTGACTTTCTTAAAACAGAATGGCAACAGATTGCCGAAAAGGTAAGGCATGAAATTCAAACAGAATTTAGAAATTTTATTAGTGATAAAAATGAAGAAGAGTTAGATGAGCTTTGGAATAGAATTGGACAAGAATTCCCTTCAGAGCTTTATCGTGGTGAATTGCTTCAGTTAATAACGCCATCTAATTGGACATGGCGTAGCCTTTGGCAAGCTCAAATAGATCATACCTGGGAGCCTTATTGGACAGCTGTTCCTCTTGGAGATCCTGACAGGCGACTTAGTATTAGTAACGATAATGATTTTGAGACCTGGCAAGATTCCCAGAATAATCTAGCAAAATCTCGCATCCAACCCAGCATCGCGACCCCTGCGGAAATAGAGCTATATGATGAGTTCAATGTAGGAACTTGGTGGGGCAGTTTTCAGGCTCGTCTGGGGCAACTAATTCAAGCAGTTAAAAATACGCGCTCCTGGCAAATTGCGATAGCTTCAGGAGAACGTTCTAGCCTTTCTGGCCAGTACACGGCTTTGCACCCTAGATACAATTACAATCTATTTTCCAGTGGCGGGGGTTTACCCAATGGTTCGATGCGTCTATTTTGGCGCGTGATGGCAGAGGTTTTTCCTGGTCTGTTTAATGGCTCAGAAATGCTCAATGCGATCGAGCTCACTAAGCGTATGGCTTGGGGATATGGAGGTGTAGCAGAATCCTTGGGAATTGAAATTAGAAATAATTCTGAAATTGAATACGAAAATTTAATTCGCTTTCCTAATCTAAGTTCAATTGCTGCTGCAAGATTTGCTACAGATTATCAAAATAGAATTAGACAGTATTGGGATCGGTTAAATAGGGCGATAGGGCAGAATTTATCGACACAGGAGCGTGACAAGTTTGCTGCCAGAACTCGCGGTCGTCCTTTTCACATACACAATGCCGATCAAGCAATTAATCCCAACAACGATGGAGGTCAGAACTTTAATGGAGTCATGTTCTCTAGCAAGTGGCTGGCTGATGATATGAGCTTAGATAGAGACCAAACTAATGAATTGAGAGGATTAGTAGAAGAAACGCATCAACAAACAGGTTTTAAAGATGGTAGTCCTAGTGACTGGTGGGTCATAGTACTTGGTGATGGCGATGGCATGGGGAAATATGTCTCTGGAACAAAATTGCATAACTACGAGAAATATATAGTTGATACAAAAGTCGCCGATAGAGTAAAAACGGATGCTTATAACAATCTAAAAACTGAAACGAAAAAACGTATGGGCCCTGCAACTCATGTTGCACTCAATCGCGCTTTATTGGATTTTTCTAATCGCTTGGTTCCTCATATTACCGAACGTCGCTTTTGTGGGAAGGTTGTTTATTCAGGGGGCGATGACGTGATGGCCGTCTTGCCTCTAGCAGATTTACCTGACTATCTTTTGAGTATTCGAGCTGCTTGGAGTGGGACAGAAGACCCTGAAGGAGAATTTAACACCAGCCAAACAGGGAACGATCCCAATAACAGAAGCGGTTACTGGCATCCTAAAAATGAACTGAGAGAGGAAGAAAAACTTCAAAGTATTCCCCGTCGTCCCCTATTTACAATGGGGGACGGGGCAACAATGAGTTTAGGGATTGTCATCGCCCACAAAAGTGTTCCCTTACCTACAGTACTAGAAACTCTCTGGGAAGCAGAAAAAGAACGGGCGAAAAAGATGCCTGGTGCCAAGGGTGAAGAAACGAACAATCTCGATTCTATTCCCGTAAAAGACGGATTATGTTTCAGAGTTATTTATGGTTCGGGGAATGTTCTAGAAGTGTTAATGAAAGGTCATCTGTTGGAATCTTGGTGGGCTTTTGTTAAAGAAGCTAGGGAAGGGACTAGAACTATAGAAGAAGATGAGGAGCAACTAGAAAATGACGGGCAGAAGATAGAGTTAAGCCCTTTATTGTATCGATTGGCTGAAGAATTACCTCAACATACAGCAGTTACAAAAATGGTAATGACTGAAGAAGAAGGATTAATCGCCAGAGCAGCAAGAGTAATTATCAATAGGCGAGATGAAAAAATATCTGACGGGCTAGAAAACAACCTTACCAAATGGTTAAACCATTGGGAAAAATGGGCTTATCGTAGTAATTCGGAACAAGACAAAAGTATTTTAGGAACAACAGTTGAAGACTTAAGTAAATTATTGCGTTTTACAGCTTTTTGGCTAGATAAGATGTCCCAATTTGATAGTTGGATCGAAGGAGGTGATGAATAGTGAATGACTGGATTTGGTATGAGATTGAACCTTTGGATGTGCTCTTATTCAGGGAATCAAAACCTTTTTCTCCCGGCGAAGGTTCATGGGCAAAAGGAATCTTTCCTCCCTTACCTAGTACGGTATTTCAGGCATTACGGTCTGCCTTACCTGCTACTGGAAAAGAGAAAAAGGACAAGTCTAGAAATTTAGATTTTCTGGGTGTGTTCTTAATGGATGGGGAAAGAAACATTTGGCTCCCTACTCCCAAAGATCTAATTGCGGTAATAGAAAGGCAAGGCCCAGAAACAGTTGATGATCTTGATAATAAGGCTAATGATTGGCATCGTTCCCTACGTCTAAAGCCAGCTGATGACCCAGAGCAAAGTGGGTGGAATCATCTTTGCTTTGCCAATAAGGATGGACTATCACCAATGGTTGCTCCAACCGAAGAGTTGCAAGAAAACGAGTTTATTTGTCGTCCTGAAGCTTGGATTCGTGCTAATGCTCTGAATAAATATCTTCGGGATGAACCTATTAGTTATCTTGACGAGCGAGGACAAGCTAACTTTCATAAAGATCCCTGGTCTGTCCAGATATTGTCTCATATTCAAATGCAGTCTGGGACGAGACAGGTTAAGGATTCTGAAGGTTACTTCACTGAGGTAGCAATTCGTCTGGATTCTGGTTGGCGGTTAGTAGCAGCAATAAGTTCAGAAATTGAAACTACTGCGGTTCGATTAGGAGGTGAAGGACACCATGCAATAGTAGCCAAACTCGAAGAAACATCGATCGCGCCTTTAAAACAACTACTTAAAGATTTTTCTGAACCCCATAAATTTCCTGAAGCGAAACCATCTGCTTATCTCTTGACTCCTGGGCTGGCGGAAATTGAACCAGAACCAAATTTGGAATTAGAGAATAAGAAAGAGAGAAAATATGCTCTTTACGGCGTTTATCCTTCCACTTGGCAAGATTCTTTATCAGGATGTGTCAGTGATCGCCCCCTATTGTGGGGCGGAGTTTCAACTATTTGGCGCAAAAAGAAAAATTCCGAAGGAAAAATTCAGGCGAAAGAAGAATTTGGGCTGTTACCACAAAGGGCTTTTGTTCCGCCTGGCTCGGTATACAGATTTAAACAGAAACCGAAGAATTGCGATCGCTTACTTCCAGTTAACGATCCACAACAAAACTGGTTGACTACTTTTCACAAACTTAACTACGGCAAACTTTTATGGGGTAAATAAATTATGAAACCAAATTTAGCTTACATGTATTTGCTTTCACCTTTACACACTGGAGGCACAAGTCAGGAAGGGAACTTAGTTGGAATCGCAAGAGAAACTCATACAAATTTCCCTTACACTCCTTCAAGTACAATTCGTGGACGTCTCAGAGCAAAAGTAGACGAGAACATAAACACTAAGGATGATGACAAGGTTATCGAAAGCAAAATAAGAAAAGTGAAATTATTTGGTACCGACCTTAACGACATACAGAATAGAGATTTTGTGGAATACTACGAAGCAGAAACAGATCGTAAGTTAACCAATCTAGAACAGGGAAATATTTGGATCGGAGATTCTTCTTTACTTTGGTTTCCTGTTGCATCTCTAAGCCATGGTGTAGTTTGGATTAGTTGCCCTTTACTGCTGCAAAGATGGGCAAGATTACAATCTGATAGACAAATCAATAAAATCCCCACAGCTTACAAGGCTCACTTTAATTCCAAGTCCGATGTTTATCTTAAAGATGCAATTATCTCCAAAAATACTATTAAAGACTGGCAAGAATGGGAAAGCTTTATTCCGAATAAAGATAAAACAAGCATTGATAAAGTAATCGTGCTGCCTAATCAACATTGCGAAACTCTTATTCAGATGAGCTTGTGGAGACAGGTAAAAGTAAAATTAGACGAACACAAAAGCGTTGTCGATGGTAGTTTTCGTTATGAAGAAGCTATCCCCTCAGATACCTTAATGTATCTACCCTACGGGATTACTGCTAAAGCAAACAATCACACAGAAGAATATCTGAAAGACTTTCAGAAACTACTATCAGATAACAAACTACTACAAATTGGTGGTCAAGAGAGTTTAGGCAGAGGTTTTCTTGAATTATGGATTGACAAAAAAGAAGAGGTGACAGCATGATTTTTGACCCTAGAACTTTATCTGAACCAGCATATACTGCGTTAAGAGATCTAAAAAAACAGTATACTTCCGCTTTTAAAGAGGGAACAATTACGGAAGAACAGTATAAAAAGCACCTGAAAGAACAAAAAAGCCAAGCGGTAGAACTTTACACGTATATTGCCACTTGGGGTTTAATGCGCCTTAAAGGGGAAGAAATAGTCCTAGATAAATGGAATCCCTCTCGGGAACCTTCTTTACAGAGACGTGCAACTACAAACCAAGAAGGAAAAAGAGAAATAATAGAATGCTTTTTTGATTGCCTAGGAAACGTTGCCTGTATTTCTCAGTTGTCGGGTCAGTTAGGAATTGAAACTTTAACTACCCAGAATACCAATGCCAACAAATATTTAGGATTAACAAGTCTTGCTTTAAAAATTTCACAAGAATTTAGCTTTTGGGCGGATTCGGTTTATCACGATATTCAGTAGGAGTAGCCTTTTCATGTATGAAGATGACAATTGCCTAGAATGGTTAAACAATCATACTCAACTAGAACGTCACAATAACGCTAGCTTCGTAGAATGTATGCGTTGGATGAGAATACCGAAAAAAATCATTGAAGATACAAGGGGTCTAACAAGAGAACAAGTAACACTCAATGGAGTTAACAAACAATACAACATTGATTCCCAACTCAAGTTACTTCAAATTGCTACAGAAAATGCTAATAATTTTACTGATAAGAACAAAGAATATTTAGAAATCCTCAACAAAAGAATTAAAAATATAGCGGGAGAAGAAAATACGTTTAACGCCGAATGTTTATGGCGTACTAGAGTTGGAGGGCACAGGGGAGCAGAAAATATTCTACTTCCTGCATTCGATCATTTAGGAATTCCTTTCATTCCTTCCAGTACTTTAAGAGGAATAGCCCGAAATCAAGCTTTACTAGAACTGGGTAGCGATCTAGAAGTATCTAAATATTTTGGCTCTTTAGAAGTAGATAGTTCAAACAAAATGGGTAAGGTAATATTTTTAGATGCATATCCAACAGCTGGAAAGTGGCGTAAAAACAACATATCTTTGGACATTGCAAATAACATTTGGGAATGGAGTGGCAACAACATCATCTATAAACCTAATCCCAACACATTTATTTCTTTGAGTAAAGCAGGATTTCTAATCGGATTAAAACCAACTAATAAATGCGAACCAGCACATCTTGAGAAGGTAAAAAGTTGGTTAAAACAAGGCTTGCTAGCTGGAGTAGGTTCGCAAATTAATTCTGGTTACGGAGAAATAAAGATTAAAGGAGAATCTGAAACAAACGAACCATTTCTTGAAGTAGGATTTACTCTTCAGAGTCAATTTATTCACGGTAATCAGAGATTTAATGATCTTCGAGAACCATATAAAAAGGTAAGAGGAGAAATAAAAAGAAGCAGAGATAAAATTCCTCAAACAAATACCAGTTCACAGCCAGAAGTTCGACCTATCGCTTTTAAGTCAATGCTGCGTTACTGGTTCCGTACAATTACCCTTGGCTTTATTTCTGTTGAAGATGTCAAACAGTTTGAATCTCACCTATTTGGTTCCATTGAACCCCAAAATAGAGGGTGGGTGAAATTTAGAGTTTCTGGAGGAAATAAAGTTATCCCCAATCAAGAAGATCGTCCTTGTGGAATACAAAGAGGTAAACTCAAACTATATTATTCCTCAGAAATTAAATCTTCAAATAAAGAAATAGTACGGCAACTATTTATCGATCTATCATGGCTAATGTTCCACTTAGGAGGAATAGGTCAAGGTTCAAGAAGACCATTATATAAACGCAGAAATAATCCATACTACCGAGGGAGTAAGTTAAGATTTACTAGCAATACATTAGAAACATCACCGACTAGCTACAAGGAATTTGCATCTCTATTTAGAGAAAAACTAAATAGTTTCCTCGAAAACTTAATGGTATTAACTGGAAAACAAGTAGAATTATCTTCTAATATTAATGATCATATTGAAGAAGCTTTTAATAGTAAGTGTGAAATTTTTGTTTATTCAGGAAAATACGATCTACAGAAAAATAATGCACTAGAAATTTTACATGATGACAAGGAGTACCATTCAATAAATGATAGAGGTAAAAAAATCTACAATTCAGAGCTTTGTGGAGGAAATGGGAATCCTTCTCCAGTTTGGATTGCAGGATTAGATAACTATCAAGTAATAACCATTTTCGGTTCAAATACAGGATTAAGAAAAGATTTTGCGGGAAAACTAAAAAATAATAAGGATAAGTGCTTACAAGTATTTCCTGTTAAAAATTCTCAATTATAGCGATCTCATATACTCCTGATTCGCATCAAATACAAATATTTTAAACTTCTTGCAATTTAGAATTACGTTGCCAATTCAATCTTTAATTACTGTCAGGATTAAGCAATGTCTTTATATCTAGATACCATCAAAGAAAAAGCGCAGAAATGGAAAAACAACGAGAAACAATCAAAATATCTTCTTAGTAGATATGGCTTTATGGCTGCTTACTGCTGGAGCTTTAAAAATAAACAGCGATGTAGCGATTTAGCCAGGGAATTCATAGAGCAAAGTTATATCGCTCAAGGAGGTTCTGCTGGCTGGGCTGGGATTCATTTTTAAGAAGGCAAGAATATTGCGCACCGCGAAGCGGATCTCTTCGAGACCGCTGTAATGAAATCTACAAGCTAGAAAACCTATCTATTTGTACGGGATGT
Organism: uncultured Xenococcaceae cyanobacterium; assembly: GCA_937996665.1. GTDB lineage: Bacteria > Cyanobacteriota > Cyanobacteriia > Cyanobacteriales > Xenococcaceae > Hyella. The sequence goes on from CALKUU010000120.1 coordinate 21,785, forward strand.
AATATTACTTACTGTTACAGATGTTCTCGTCCTTGTGCTTGTGGGGGAGAAGTGGTTGGATAAAAGGATTTTCACTCATTTTAAAGTTTTAGACATGCGACCGCTCTACCTTCTCATTCGCGAAAATAGCGATTCTTTAATCAATATAGATCTAGTCTTATCTACAGCACAATAGTTACTCAGCACTTATTATGTCGATTTTAATTGCAAATATTGGTACGTCTGATTTGTCCGTTTCTATTGATGGACATTATTATCCAATTGGTTTCGACCGGAATGAAAGAAATCTTGATTATAAAAGTCTTACAGAGGAGAAAAAAAAACTTTGGAATAATAGGGATAAAGAAATAGCCTTAAAACTTTGTCCAGAGTTAGGAATAGAGCCGAAGACAATAAATAACGATAAAGGTGAAATTGTAGGATATCGTTTTAGTTTTAGACAATTGACCAAAAGAATATGGGAAGAGTATCAAAAAGAATACAAAAAAGGTTCATCCACTTGGAAAAAGCGTCTTGCAGTCGGTAGAATTGGAGGAGTAATTGAAAAAGCTAAAAATAAGTTCAGCCTAGAAAAAGCATATATTTTTGTCACGGATCAATCTACAGAAGATCAACCTGAATATCATCCCGACGATACTTGTTATCTGTTTAAGCTACTTGACGCAATCACAAATATCAAGCTAGAAGCTATTCCGATTAAAGATAATGCGGTAGATGCTGATAGCCTTTTGGAAAAGTATTATGATTTTTTTAGTCAGAATATATCAGATTCAGCAACTATTCTAGTGAGTATCAAAGGTGGAACTCCCCAAATGCAAACAGCATTGAAAATGCAAGCTACTGCATCTGGTATTCCAAACTTACTATTTCTAGATCCTCAGTTAAATCTTAGTAAAGCTCTTAAAGGAGAGTGTTCTGAATGTGCCGTTACATCTTATTGGCGATATCTAAGAACTCAAAAGTATCAGACAGTTAAACTTCTATTAAACCAGAGATGGGATTTTCAAGGGGCTAGAGTAATTCTAGAAGAGTGGCAAAAAAATCTTGATTTTTTGAAATCAAATCTCAAAGAAGCAAATACAGAAGAATTATCTATAGAAAAAGAAAATCTGAATGATGTTGTAAAAAATTTAAACTGTGCTGTTGACTATCTAAATTTTGCTTCTGTTTCTACAGATAAAGGAAAACTGCATTCTATTCTCAACCTTTACACTCAGTGCCGTATTTACTGGACTCTCGATGAGATTGCTAATTTTTTACCAAGATTAGGTTCATTTTATGAGGAAGCTATACAATCACTTATCGTTCAGTTTGGTGGAGAGAAATACTGTAAGTATAAAAACAGAAACAAAAAGTGGACTTTGCTTAAAAGTAACCTAGTTTCAAACCAAAGTCTGCTGGAATTATTTGAAAAAGCAGAAAAAACGTTTATTTGGGACGAGAAAATTTGGCGGAGGAAAACTACCCCTAAAACTAAAGATGATAAGTCAGAAAAAATTGTAGGATACGAATTTATTTTGCATGACGAGCATAGACTATCAAGTCGCTACAGAAAGAAAAGCTTTGCTGAGGCACTAATTCGCAACAGTAAAGATAAAAACTCTATTTTTCGTTGGGAGAAAATTGACAAGTCTCTCAATCGCCTAAATTATTGGGTAGATCAAAGAAACGATCTAATCCACGGGGTAAGAGGGCTTTCAAAATATAGCATGGAAGAGAAAAAAGATAATGACATTAGGGACTATAACAACTCATCCTTGGAGCATAAAGAAAATCCGTATCATCCCGATCCGAGCAAAAGTTGTGAATCTAATCAACTTATTAAAGAGATGAGCGTTGTATGTCATCAGATCATCAGACTCTTTGGTATGGAAAAGAGTCCTTATGTCGATCTTAAAACCCCTGACATAGCCAAATATTACCTATATTCAGATATTAGAGAGAAAGTAATTAATCAGTTGGATAATTAATGAGAAAAGCGATCGCAGTTTGAAAGGTAATTGCGATCGCTTTTTCATTTCAAAACCCTCTCCACTCCAGATAACAATGGTTCGTTATACTTAAGAACTTGATTACCTAAAATTAGCAAAGTCAATGGAGTTATTACTTGAGCAGCTTTTTACTCTAGTGCAAGAAGGTACACATCAATTCAAAGCAGAAAATCCTCAAGGAGATGGAAGAGCATTCTGGCAACCAATGAAACGGATATTTGGTGAACAAAATATTCAAGCTAGTACTTGGCAAGCTCTAGATCCAGAACTTGTGACAAAGTTAATCAATCTTCCAGAATATGACGATCTGGGAAATATGATTTTGCTAAATCACTTTCTGCGCCAACAAGTCAGAATTCCAACTCAAGAAGAACCTAGCCTGCGAAAAATTATGCAAATAGCACTAAACTCTGGACAATATGTAGCAGATATTGCCCATCAAAATCGACACCTAGGATTACAAGACTTCAACTACAACCAATCAGGATTGAGTTACCTAGAAACCTACATTTCAAAAGCTGAAATTGCAAAATTGAGCACTCTCATTCCAGGAAGTTTGATTGAAGAAGTTGAGACCTACTTGCGATCGCAACTCAAGATAAAATGCGATCGCTAAGACAATTTACTAGCTCGTTACTCAAGTAGCTGAACAAACTCTGAATAGTGCTTGGACAGATTCACTTCTCGACCTCTCCTAGATACCAAAGGAGCAATGCTAGAATTGTGCGCCTTGAGTAGACCCATTTCCCCCTCATTATCAAGAAAACCTAATAAACTTTGACGGTTTTGCAGTAGATTCTGTGTATTCTGAATCTCAGCAAAAGTCGCCACAGTATCAATGATTTTCCAAAGTCTATCTAGCTTAGATAAGCCTTTAAATCCATCAACGAGAGGAATAATAGTCAGCCAACGTTCGAGGTCATGGAGAGATTCACCTGTCAAGCAGTCTTTTCCAGAAATAAGCTCTCCTAGATCGATAAGCCAATCGAAAAAAATAGAACCAGCAGTACAAGCTGTAATCCTTCCTTTGATAACATCTGCCGCTTCAGACATTTCTCTGGCGATCGTATTAATCTCTTGTTCAACAGAGTCTAAATAAGAGTCTGCTTGCTCCACTAATTCATCTTTTGGAAAGTGAATTTCTACAGATTGATAGTAAGAGATCGCCGTTTTATAGTCTTGAACATCCTGATAGGCTTTGCCACAGAAAAGATAAACGACAGGCATCAAATTACCCCATTGAGATACGGCAGGATGATTTTGCAAATTCTCGCTGCTGCTACATACCAAGGAGCTCTGGAGTAATCCTTGCTTAACCCTCAGAGCTTCACCATGTTGAGGGTAAGCTGTTAAAAATTTTGTTCGCAGATTAAATTCTTTCTGCTCGTCTTGCTGCTCTTGATACACTCCAATACATCCCAGATAAAACAGGGGTAAATAGCGCTCAGGTTCGGGTATCAACTCATACTTTAGAAATGAATCCACTTGCTGACAAGAGCGATCGCTAGTAAGTAAGGCTGTATCTATTTCCTCAAACAGCTCTCCTAACTGCTTCTTCGCAAAAATAACAAGCTTACTACCTGGGTGCTTTTGAACAAAACTACTTAGGTTGATTAGTATCAGCTCCCATTCCTCATTTTTTCTGGCTAAATCAGTTTTGGTGACTGTATTTTGCCAGTTAGAACACTGATTTTGATAGAGTTTTGCCTCATCTGTTAAGTGATCGTACTTGTTGAGTAATTTATCAAACTTTCCTAGCCATTTATTATCTCTCTCAAGCAACTCAAAGTTGTTTAAAGCGAGATCACAATAACCTTGATCTAAATTACTAATTGCTTCATTAAAATTGTTTTTTCTCTCTTGAATAGCTTTATAAACTGTTGCAGAAACAGTGCCTACAGCACCAAAACCCAGTACTAAAATAATAGATAGAAACAATCTTTTAAAAGTATTATTCATCTTCATTCTCCTTGTAGCTTTGGGAATATGAGATCTCTCAATTAATCTCTTTGACTTTTATAAAATTTTTGACTGCATAAATTGGAACTTCTCATGCGAATCAGAACTTAAACCCATATCAAAAACAATTATTCAGTTGCTCAATTGGATGTTCGCACCAAACCAACTAATCCAATATCTATTAGTTGGTATTCTCAAAAGCAAATACTTTTTAGTTGATAAACAAGATCACATTAGACATGTCCATCTACAAAATCATTACTAATTACCAAAATGGATTTACTGCCTACAATTCTTGTCACAAGCAAACTATAGGTACTCAATGGTCCGCTTTTAAAGATGAATGTTTGGAATTTAGAGAAAATCCTACCTGGGATGAATTTTGGGATGTTTGCCACTCCTTCGGTAAAGTAATCCACCAGAAAACCAAAATTCCCCTGCACATCCTTGCTTATCCTACAATAGCTAAGCACAGTAAACGTTTTAGCGAAACTGGCTGTGTAAGAAGCAAAGGCAACTGCCAGAGAAAATGCTGTCAACCCAATTATGGGGAATGCAAATAATATATAAATAAAGGAGCAGCGATGCTCCTTAGCATTCAAGCTATAGGGAAATTAACTTGCAGCGACTGTTGCTCTTAGTAGCTAAATCAATTTCTTCATAAAGCTTTCCGACTAAATAGTCTTGCCAATCCTCACGGGCGAAAAATCGATCTGAAGTTACTAAAACCCAGTAGTAATCGATTTTGAGAAGGCTTCTTATGTTCGACATTTGAGGTTTCCGTGCAATTTGCATAGCAGAATAAGCTTTATTATCACTTTTCCTTAAAGCGATACCTATCCGAAAAAAGTTACCTTTTTGGTCTTCAAGACGAATCAAACTATCAATTCCTAAAAGTTTCCAGACCTCATTTAAGTTGCTTAGATCAGTTCCATAACTCAAAGCGTTAAGAAAATAGGGGGTGAGATTATTAGCCATCATTAGTACTAAGCGATCCCAGCGAATATCCTCCGCACTAAAATCACTAATTTTGACTTCTTTAGCTAACTGACGAAATCTTAGTGTTTGTAAACTCATATTCTTGCTCTCCTAAACAAATAAACTTTGTACGAGGGATTAAGTTAGTTAAGTAGTTTTAAAACTTACTTCGGTTATCGGCATCATCACCGGGGCTGCACCTTTAGCAGTTTGGCTCTGGCTACTTGTCCCAGCGGCAATATTATGATGTGGGCTTAACCCCTATGTACATAGGATATTGGGATAAAGCAAGAAAATAAGCCTGCCCATGCGAACGACAAGAGGCAAGCTGATATGGTCTAAAATTTTAATTGGATTATTTTTTTAGAATTAAAGCAGGCTGAGCACTGTAACTGACATCGGTAAAATTCTCTGCATGAAGACGATTTGCAAGTGAGATCGCGTTCTCCTCTCCAATAACACCAGCCACAGCTATTTCTTCCTGGGGTTTGCTTCCCTCGGGTAAAGGTAGCTCTTCGGGATAATTACACTGATGGGAAAAATAACTCTCTGCTTTAGCGAGATCTTTGGTGTAAATAGCAAAGTACTCCACAGGGTATTCTACATTAGCAGGAACTTTCTGAAGGCAGGAGCCTTTTTCTAGTTTAAATTCTAATTGTTGTTCATGAGCTACTAACTCTTGTGCGGTGTTACCCACACAATCATCAAAGACAAGACAATCAAAAGCTTTTTCTCCAAGATAGCCTAGAGCATAGCCAGTCCCAGCAGTTGCTGCTGTTCCCACAACCGTTTTAGTGGTGACTACTTTTCCCGCGATTAAAACTCCTTTTGCGCCACCTACGATTACGGCCTTACCCCCTAAGAGTTTTGCGAGTAGTAACAGAAGTGCCGAAATTGGCTCAGCAGATGCCGACCTAGCAGGAACAGATACAAACATTACAGACAATAGAAAGAGTGAAAGTACTTGCTTAGTTTTTCTAATCATAATGACTCCGAATTGAAACACGGTACAAAAGGTTTTTAGATATTTAAGGCGATCACTTTTGACCGCCTTTCGATTAAGTTCTAGAAGTAGTTCTTATAAAAGCCTTCGACAATAGATACCGACCAATCGATAAAAAAGTCTCCCATTGCGCCGTAGCCAAATTGCGTCCGCATATCTTCCGTGATTTCATTAATGGCTAAGTCCATCCCCATTCCTGCAAGGCTTTTTCCTTCGAATAGTGAAAATAAACCAGTAGTTATCCTTGAAGCATCTACCTCCGTAATATCATCTTGGGCACTAATGCCAGACTCTAACCACGCTTTGCCCGCAGCTAGCCAAAATTTATTCATAGGGCTAACGTAGTCAGAGTAAAGGCGATATTGAGACGATGCACTACCATAATTAACTACATCAAGATAGATATAGCGATCATGGTCGCTAGGTTGCACTATTAGTAACTCTGTTGCTGTACCGCTATTGTCTTGGGTATCAATTTTCTGGAAACCGTCATCGTACTCATAAGCGGTAATATCAAAATCTGAGCGATCGCTATCGTTGTGTAAAGTAAAGACGCCAAAGGTATAGGCTGGAACTAAATATTTGTAGTACGTCTTTTCTTTAGATGAAAGAGTGCCGTAGTAGCTACGATATTGTGGATCGTATTCTGTATATTCTTGGGAGAAAGCCATGGTGGGAAAAGCAAGACATATACAAGCTGCGATGGCGACTTCGGTAAACTTACGAACTGTTTGTTGGCAAATATTAGGTACTGTATTCATAATCTCTTTGTTTGCTCCATAAATCTTCTACCCAGTTATTAAAGAGCAAAGAATGTCATATCTTTTCAGAGATGATGCGATTGACGACTTCTTGAAAGTGAAAATTTTATTACAATATGATTTGACATATGATGCAAACAACAAGCAGATTTTAAAAGTGGCGAGTAAAGGTAATATTTATTGACTTTCAAATATCAAAAAATAATCTTTTATCCCAAATTACAGGTTGATTAAGGCTAGTCTCTAAATTATTAAATTCGGGATGAAATTCGTTGATGAGAATATTATTATCTAGAGGTGCAATTATTGAAGGCACGAATAGAATGCAAGAACGTTTTTCTTCTAGCCACTTATCGCCAAATTCTTTAGTTGTGTTGCTATCTTTCCAGTCTAAAGAACTATAAGTAGTTACAATTTCATAGGTAGTACCAGCAGGAATCGTAATTTCAATCGACTGCTGGTTTTTAGGTATTTTCCCAGTATTACTATGAACGAGTTTTTCCAATAGAGCAGTAGAGTAATGCTCCGCAGTATATATCACTCGGAATCGTGATGTGTTCCACCGCCCAGGATATTTTATTGATCCTTCACCATTAAAGATTGGATGTCCATTACTTGCACTGCCAATACGATAGGCTTTGATAGTTCTATCTAAAACAGAAGCATTCATTAAGCAGCAGAGCCAAATAACAGTCTTCCTAAAATTTGTTCTACTTGTCTGGCTCCTAGATCTGTCATAGAAGCTTCAAAGGGAGTGCGATCGTCTAACATAGGATGTTTTTTTGCCATGAACTCTCGCGCATCTTCTTCGGAATCCCAAACTTCTAGGGCAAACGCATATATTCTGGCTAATCGCTCTACTCTTTCACTGTATTGCAGAGGTAAGGGAGTACCATCGCTGAGCTTACGATTTAGAGTACTTCTAGGTACTACTTCATAGTAATAGTTAGGAGAATTTGGATAAATACGATCTACAACTATTCTGACTGACTCCCCAGGTAAACCAGCAATTACTAGCTTTTCTAAATCGCGATCGCTTTTTATAATCTTTCCAAGCTTCTTAGTACCGCCCAACATCGATACCATTTGTTTTGTTGCGATAACATTCATAACTACTTATTGCCCATTTGAATATATTAATTTTATCATATGGACAAAAAAGCTGGTTTGATGAGAATGACAATAAAACAACATCAAGAGCTAACTAGTATAGTTTTTGCAGATACTGTTGGCTAAATTATCAATCTTAGCGATTAATTCTTTGGGCTGCTTTACTTTTACGGCTCCACCAAATCCTAAAATCCAACGGAGAAAGTCGTAATCCTGAATTGACCATGTTGGAAAATTGACTGTAAATTTATTTGGGAAATTGAGATCGTTTGTTTTTTCTAATTGGAATATTTTTTCTAACTTGAGTCCTTTTTGCTTCTCACGTAAATCTTCTTCAGATAAATCTGTTTTTGGAAGCTCAAACTTCAAATTTTCATAATATGTTTGTAAAGTATAAATTTTAGGGATATCCAGTTGAGGATTGCTCCGTGGGTCGGTCATTTGAATTCCCTTATATCTTTTCATTCCTTCTAGAATGAAAGGATAGATTTCATTAGTGAACCATAGCTCAATTTTAGTTTTAGCAATAGCTTTGTTATTGAGCCACTTTTGCTGTAGATCTTTATTCCCAAGAAAAATCCCTGGACAAGCATTATACAACTTATTAATATTTTTTATGGATTGGCTGAATTTTTTATCTTTTGTCAAGTCTCCTTCATTTTCAAACTGCTTTAATAGCTTTAATCTATCCAATCTTTCAAATTTATATAATCCTTGTTTTTCTCCATCAGCGTATTCTAAGCCTAAGTACCAAGCTATATTGTGAAACAAAATTAATAGGGGATAAGCTTCAAAGTCTTGATGTTGTTCCTTAATATCGATGTGCTTTCCAGAACCTTTGAGATAGCTTAATTTCAGCTTATTTTTATGAGCGATTGCATTTTCAATAATTTGAAGATTATCTTTTCTGGCAAGACTATCTCCAGGAAGAAATTCATAATCAACTATTGAACTAATTCCAATTTTCCTTATTGGCTCTCTTTTTTGAATATCTATTGCTTTGCTACCAAGACGACTTTCAACCTGAGAATATATCTCATCGGCGACTAATTCATCGACATAATCTTTATGGGGCAAAATCATTCTTTCGTATATATCTTCCAATTCCATTTTGCTAAAAAGTGCTGTGCCGATGAAATATCCCTTATCCATAGTTTTATCTGATAATATTTGATATTTTTTTAGATGCTGTTGAACGTCTTTTCTGAAATTATGTCCGAAATATTGGATTTCTTTGGCAATTTCCACTCCAGATTTATAAAAGATATTACCTTTTTGTTCCCCCGTAATATCTATGTTCTTTAAAAGCATTTTAAATGCTAAGACATATCGCAAAGGGAAGCTTACTTCCTGCGTCTTCTTCAGATTATCTATTTTTGCTTCAAATCTATTTATTTCTTGTTTATTCAATTTTATTTTTGCTTTCTCTTTTGATTTTTCGAGTTTTCTAAACTCTTCGTCTAGTAGCTTTTTTTGAATTTCTTCTAGAGATTCATATAAATTATTTTTAATTTGATTATCCAGGCAGTTTTCTTCAATTTCCCACTCTACATTCTCTATAATGTCATTCTTATTGGCAATAAATACAGGGGAATGACAAAGAAAACGAATTACCTCTAACAGTCTTATAAAAGATTTCTTCTTAGAGAAACAATGACAAAATATATAATCATCTAGGCTTATATCTGGGAGAATTTCTAGATAAATATTTTTATAATCCTTTGCATATTCATGTGTAAAATAATTTTCATTTAACCATTGTATATCTCTAGAAATTTCTTTTTGAGAGCTATAAATTTTTCCATATTTATTTTGCATTAATTCACAGATAGATTCAATTGACTCAATACCTGGATTATTTAGAATTAAGGAAATTAAATATATGAGACGTTCAAAATCTAATAACTTTGAATATTGATGCCATTGACCTTTGCCCTGTTGATTTTGCTTACTTTGTAAACTGGCGATAAGACGATCAACAGCTAATTCTTCTGCAAAAAGTCTAGGAATATCGTATTTTTCGATAACAGTTTTAGTTTTGTGCCGACTTCCAGAAGGTAGTTTTTCTTTCCTTTTAATCGATACATAATATTCTGGAGGCGACAGTTGAAATAATTTAATAAAGCCTTCTCCCGTTTCGATAGGAAATTTTTCTAATGACTTATTAAATTCTTCAATCACTTCATCTGGTACATGACGATCGCGTTTTTGATTCCATTCCTTACAAGTCTCAACAGGAGTTTGTAGATGCCAAGCTACCCAATAAACTTGTGGTGCATCAATTTCTTGTAGTTTCTCCTCGATCTTCATTAACATACCCATACGCCAATCTCGACGGATATTAGTAGCATCGTAAATAACGGGTTTTCCAGAGGAGATCGCATTTTGAATCTGCTTCAAAATTTCTGGCTCAACCTCCTTTGCCCAATCACCTTGAATAGATTCGTCGTCAAAGAGCTTTTCTCTGGCTGTATCAGTAGAAACGATCGCTGTGTTGGGAATCATTTCCTGTAGCCTTCGAGCAAAAGTAGATTTACCACTAGCAGGAAGTCCAATTAGAAAGTGACAAATAAGTGGAGCCATGAATAATGTATTTTCTAGAGGTTGGTTACGATGCTACAAGTCATAATTTTAAATATCTCTAGTTTTGATGCGAATCACGAAAATTAATAGACATTTTTTAAGATCGAGCTAATTACTCGTCATTCGCATGGAACATATTTAAGTCTTAAGTTAAGTCATATATTTTGGTAATTGTCGTTGGTTGAGGTAAGTCTTATGACAATTACTACATCGGTTGTTACCAAATCTCTAGCTGTTTCTATCTTAGGTATTTCAATTCCTTTGACTCTCTCCCAAAGTAATTTTGGTTCTGCTTTCGCTGGCTTTGTAGGAGGAGCAACCGCAGCAACTGTAGTTAGCAAATCAACTGATAGTCGCAAAAAAAACAAGAAAGAAGAAATTTCAACTTTAGTACAGCCAACAACCTTAGAACTGGAAGACAAACCAATTGATATTTCCACGCTAATAGAACCATCGACATCAAAAGAGCAACTAAACTTAGCAACCTTACTAGGACAACAAGGTATTAGCGTAATTGAGTCTCGCCGACCCCAAGCAAAAGATGAAGTGCTCGACCCTATTGCCGTTTATCTTGGCAAGCGTTACTCCCTAGTAGAGAAGTTGCAAAGAAAAATCAAGGCTAGCATCGCTCACCAAAAAGATTTCACTTTTAATCTAAAAGGTAAAAGCCAGCAGGAAATCCAAAGTTGTACTCAATACTGCAATATGCTTGATAGAGCCAGCTTATTGGCTAAATATCACTACGACAAACGCAAAAAAATTATTCGTGGTAGCGTACAACGTCGTGGTGACATTATTAATTTCCTCAATGGCGGTTGGTTTGAAAGAGCAGTTTTGCATTCAGTAAAAGAAAAGTTTGCTGATGCAGACGAGATTGAGTTCTTGGTGAATCCTCAACTTAAGTTTGCTAATGGCGATCGCTTTGAACTAGATATTATCTGTTTAGCGAAAAACCAACTATTCTGGATCGAATGTAAAACAGGCAACAATTACAATGATTGTCTTCCCAAATATTGCAGTCATGGAAAAAAATTGGGAGTGCCCAAAGAAAATGCCTTTCTTGTGGGCTTAGGTTTGAGCGATCGCGATGCAGAGAAGTGGACTAAGCTTTGGTCTATTACTGTAGTCAATCCCGAAGGATTGATGGAGACAATCTAAGGAAAATAAAAGTAAAAAATGATAAGGGAGTGAAGCAAATTGCTGCTCCTTTTTTTGTTGTAATTTCTGATGATTATAAGTTTAAGCCCAATATTAGCGTCATTCGCATCAAGTAATAAAGAATCAAACTTAGTTATCGCTAATCTAATTTCTATGAGGCTTTATGCCAATTTTCAAAATAAGAATTAAGTCATGAGAAGCGATCACAATCCTAATTTTATAACTCAATTTATTTGGTTTTGCTCGGGGGCAAACACAAAAGTATTAAAACAAGTGGAGTCAGAACATGGAAAATATGCCAATCAAGGATTTGCCATCTTTATTATTGGAGTTGTTGGGATGTTTACTGGTGGATACGCCATCTCCACAGTATTTAGTAGTAGGTTAGTAATTTACGCTGGTGGAGCTTTGTGGGGTTTAATTCTCAGCAGTATAGATCGTTCTATGGTTTCTGGGTTTAATAAAAGGTCTAATCCTTCTGTAAAGGAAAGAATTGGCGGAGCAGTATCTTTAATGGTTAAGTTAGGAATTTCGACTCTAATTAGTTTTACTGTTGCCAAGCCTCTAGAGTTAAAGATATTTGAATCTTCTATTGAAGCTCAAGCAGCTAAAAATATTGAAGTAGAAATTGATAAATATAGCCAGCCAATAATCAATCAATATCAGCTAGAAATAGATAAATTAGAAGGAGAGAAACAACAACACAATCAAGAATTAAGTGATTTCCAACTGCAACTAGAACAAACTGAAGATGCTTATCAAAAAGAATTGCTCGAAGGTGGTTTTGGCAGAGACAGAGGTTATGGAAGTGTTGCTAAACAATTAGAGAAATCTGTAGAACAAGCACAGCAAAAATACGACCATAAAGAACAAACTCTTAGGAGTTTAATTGGAGAAAAAGAACAGCAAGTAACGAATTTAAGAGCAGATCGTCAAGAAAAACTGAGTGAAATAGAACGAGAAGTTAAGGAAGAGCAAACAGCTACAGATTTCGTGGCTCGACTTCATGTATTGCATCAGATTCAAGCCGAAGAAGATAAAATTTTCTTAGATTTGGGAGTTTATGAGGCTACGGGTTGGATAATTTCCCTTATCTTCATTCTGATCGATGCTTATCCGGTTATCAATAAAATTTTCTCTCCAATTGATAATTATGAAAAACTTTTAGAAAAACATCAACAGAAAGAAGATGAGTTCTCAGAATTAGTCCTTACAGAAGAATCCGAACTACAAAATGAAGGTTTTCTGGGAGAAATCGATCTAACTAGAGATATAGAAAGAGGCAGATTTACAAATAGAAAAGAACTAATACCCAAACAATTAGCTAATGAAAGTAAACAGCAACAAAAAAAAATTGATATTCATAATACTTTTACATCTCAGGGAATTGAAAATCTTCAAACCTTTTTGGAGTCTTATGGAAAAAAGTGTCAAGAAATTGGATTAGAAAATCTTGAGGATGCAGATCGCTTATCCCAATTAAGGAAGATAAGAAATGAATACACTAAAACTTATATCGACTTTGCACCTAATTTCTTTTCCAATTTGGAGGAAATAATAAAAAAAAATTTGTTTTCCCAAAACAAAAACTATAGCGATCATCCACGGGATCGTTTTACGCCAAGTCAGCATTCCTACGATCAGAGTTCAAAAACATACGCAACCGAAGAGCTTAAGAACTCTGAACTTGTCAAAAGTAATATTCCTAGCTACAGAAATCAAAAATCTCAGCTAGCAGAAAATTCGAAACGATCTGGATGGATTAACCCCATATTAAAAATTTCGGGAATAGTTTTAACCCCTCTAGCTTTGTGGTTAGGGGCAGAAACCATAGCTGTTTCTAAAATAAAAATTGACCCCATTCCCTATCCTCAAGAAGCTAGCTCCCACTTGGTTTATACTTCTGACGCATCAGAGCTGAGAAACCCTAAATCTTGGAAAACTTCAGCTCGCGAGCTAGATTTGGAAGAATTCTCTCCCACTTTACAGCAAGCTTTACTCGCATCTGAAGACAGACGTTTCTACGAACATAACGGTTTCGATCCCTATGGAACTTTGAGAGCATTAGTGCGGACATTATCTGGAAATAAACAAGGAGGAAGCACTATTACCCAGCAAGTAGCAAAGAAATTATTTATAGAGCAAAAATACGAAAATCTGCCTGAATTAAGAAAAAAATTACAACAAATTGTCTTAGCGATTCGCTTGGAACGTAATTACGAAAAGGATGAAATTCTCAAAACCTATCTCAATCGAATTTATCTCGGTCACCAAAAAGGTCGGGCTTTAATTGGCTTTGAAGAAGCAGCACAATTTTATTTTGGTAAGTCTGCACGAGATTTAAATATTGCCGAATCTGCAACCTTAGTAGGAATGCTGCCCAGTCCCAGTATTTCCAACCCTATTCAAAATTTAGAATTAGCAAAAAAAATGCGGGATAGCCGTATTCAGCAACTTTTAAATTTGGGAAATATTACTCAAGAAGAAGCAAAACAAGCATTAGAGTCAGAAATAGAGATCGAAATTCAGTCTCACAATTATCCTGATACTCTTGCTCCCTATGCCTATGATCGCGTGATGAAAGAACTAGCTAATATTTTGGGCGAGGATTTAGCTAATTCGGGGCAGTTCATTGTCAAAACTACTTTAAATAATGATTACCAATTGGCAGCCGAACAAACTTTAGAAACAGAATTACAAACTCAAGCTTCTTTAAAAGGCTATCAGGAAGGGGCCTTGGTGACTATAGATTCTCAAACGGGAGCTATCTTAGCCTTTGTTGGCGGAATTGGAACGAACTATCCAGTCAATTATGCTTCTGAAGTTAAACTATCACTTGCTTCAACTTTCAAATTAATTCCCTATACTGTCGCGATTACGAAGGGATTTAGCCCTAACGATAAGTTGTCCTGCGCTTCCTGGCAAGGTGAAGATAAGTATACAATCCCTGCTTGTCGCCATGGTGATGGCGAATTAACGCTGACAGAAAGTTTAGCGAGATCGGAAAATCCGCCAGTGTTACGTTTGGTCGAACAAGTAGGTCTGGAATCAATTGAGAAATTGAGTAAAGATTTGGAATTAGATCTTGACCTAGAAAAGATAAAAGATACCAAAGGTTATCACCAGCAGTTGGCTTTAGGTACCTATGGTTCGACGGTTTTAAATATTACTAATGCCTATGCTGCGATCGCCAATCAAGGAATATTTAATCGACCTCACATCATTGAGACAATAATCGATCGCAATAACTGTAAAAATCCAGAACAATTAAACTCCTGTAAAGTCATTTATTCCGCTAGAGATCGCTTTCCAGAAAAATCCGTAGTAGATTCTCAAGTAGTGGGAGAAATCAATCAAATGCTCCGTAAAGTAGTCACCGAGGGGACAGCCACCGAAACGCTGATGAGCAATGTACCTGAATTGATTAGCGATTATGACACTTTAGGGAAGACTGGAACGAGTAAAGACAATCGGGATCTTTGGTTTATTGGCTCTCTACCAGAAAACAACCTTACCACGGGAGTTTGGCTTGGACAAAGTTGTGTTGAAGAAGCTAATAAACAAAAGTACTGTAACTCTACAAAAGGCAAAAGCTC
Organism: uncultured Xenococcaceae cyanobacterium; assembly: GCA_937996665.1. GTDB lineage: Bacteria > Cyanobacteriota > Cyanobacteriia > Cyanobacteriales > Xenococcaceae > Hyella. The sequence goes on from CALKUU010000120.1 coordinate 36,924, forward strand.
TCTTTCTGTGACTTTGTGGGCTAGATATATGAAAAAAGTTTTGCGCTGAGAATTATTGATATCTAAAGGGAAGGGGGGATTTCCAATAGCTTTTAGCATTGAGGAGTATGTTAATTATTCCTCAATTATTATGTCAACTATAGTTAAGGATTTTCTTACTCCAGCAAATTTTGAGCAAGCCTGGTACAAGGTTAGAGATAATAAGGGCTGTGCGGGAATAGACGAAGAAACTATAGAAGAATTTGCTCTAAACCTAAAAGCTAATCTTGCTGGTTTAAGAAATGCGGTAACCCAAAATACTTATCAAGTTAAACCACTTAAACAAGCTTTAATTCCTAAAGGCGGCGGAAAGTTAAGAGAGTTAAGAATTCCTAGTATTAGAGATCGAATTGTTCAGCAAGCTTTATTGAATGTTCTTGTCCCAATTATTGAGCCAACTTTTTCTGACTCTAGTTTTGCCTATCGTCCCAATCGCTCTATTATCAAAGCAGTTGAAAGAGTTGCAGAGTGGCGAGATCGCAGATATGTCTGGATATTAGACGCGGATATTGTTAAATTTTTTGACAACATAGATCGTCAAATCTTGCTTACTCAAATAAGGCGATATATAGATCATCCTGGGATTTTATGTTTGCTCAAAGCCTGGATCGCCTCAGACATTGTCACGAACCAAGGCATCAAAAAAACGGATAGAGGGATTCCTCAAGGCGCAGTAATTTCACCTTTGCTGGCGAATATCTACTTGAACAAATTTGATAAGGATATTTCTCAGAATAATGTGCAGCTAGTTCGCTATGCAGATGATTTTTTGCTTCTAGCAAAATCTAGAAACGAAATTTTGCAGGCTTATACAGAAGTAGTCAAGTTATTACATAGCTTAAATTTAGCAATCCACCCGGAAAAGACTCAAATTACAAATTTTGAGCGGGGATTTCGTTTCTTAGGTCATGGCTTTATGAACAATAATATTTTTCCGTTGGAAAGTCCTAGAGAAAAAGCTAAAGCTGCAAAAAAAAAATTCTTTGCTCGGAAAAAGAAACGCCTGAAAAGACGGAGAAAGCTGGATATAAAAAACAGACAAAGGAAATAGAGGAGATCGGGGAAAAACAAAAAAATATTTGGAGTCATTCGATGGCAACACTTTACCTGTTGGAGCAAGGAACAAGTTTATTTAAGGAAAATCTTCGCTTTATTATCCATGTACCCAAAAAGGATAAATTTGAATTGCCAATTAGGGAAGTAGAAAGAATTTTGCTCTTTGGGAATATTAATCTTTCTACTCCTGCGATCGCAGCTTGTTTAGAATCCTCAATTAATGTTTTGTTCCTTTCTCCTTCTGGTCGCTACAAGGGTCATATTTGGAATAAGGAAAACTCTAACCTCAATGTAGAGTTACTGCAATATAAACATCACAATAGCTTTGAATTTAGATTAGAAATTTCAAAAGCGATCGCCAAAGGTAAACTACAGAATTCTAGACAGTTGTTACTTAGATTGAATAGACAGCATAAAAATCAAATAGTTCAAAAAACTGTCAGCGATATTTCTTCTGATATTGAAGCGATTAACTTAGCAAAAGATATAGATAGCATTAGAGGCTATGAAGGCATTAGTGCTGCAAGATATTTTCCAGCGATAGGAGAATTACTTAACAATTCAGATTTTGATTTCTGCCAACGTCATCGTCAGCCACCTACCGATCCAATTAATGCATTGCTTAGTTTTGGTTATACTCTTTTATTCAACAATGTTCTTAGTTTAATTATTGCAGAAGGTCTATCGCCTTATTTTGGCAACTTCCATTATGGTGAGAAGAAAAAACCTTATCTTGCTTTTGATTTGATGGAAGAATTCCGCTCTCTAATTGTGGATAGTCTAGTTGTGAAACTGATTAACAATCGAATTCTCAAGAAAGAAGACTTTGAAGAAATTAGCGATCGCCAAGGCATCTTCTTAAAAGATGTAAGTAGAAGAAGATTTCTCAATGAGTTTGAAAAAAGAATGAAGGAAAAATCTACACATCCTGTTTTGGATTACCAACTGTCTTATAGAGAAATTATTCAGCTTCAAATTAGGCTTTATAAAAGGTGTTTATTATCAGATAGTGCGTACGAACCTTTTTTACGTGCAGCATAATGTTGGTAATTGTTGTTTATGATATTTCTGATAATAAACGACGTACTAAGCTTGCCAATTTTTTGGAAGGCTATGGCAGAAGAGTTCAATATTCTGTATTTGAGTGTTTTCTTTCCTATTCTCAGGTAGAAGCCCTTTATGAAAAGGTACAAAAGAGAGTAAAACCAGAAGAGGATAACGTCAGGTTTTATTGGATTTCAAAAAAATGTGCCGAAAAAACTTTAACTATCGGCAGCGATCTTCCTGAACAACCTCCCAACTATTATATAGTCTAGAAAATTCATCTATTATTTAATTCAATTTCTACTTGCTTAACTTTTTGTTGGAGTAGTTGTAGCTGTGATTGAGCAATATTCTTTTGAGTTTCAAGTAATTCAATCTCTTGAGCAATTTTTTTCATTCTCAAATTATGTGATTTACTTTTTCCAGGATGATAAATTGCACCTAAATAAACGGTTATATTATTGTCGTCTAAAGTGTTTATTCCTACCGACATATTTAATCCGAAGTTATTCTCTGAATTAGGAGGAGTAAAAATTGGATTATCTAAAGGTTGTCGTGGGAAGTTAATTTCATTTAGATTCTGATTTTGATTATTATTTTGATTTGGTATTTGAAAGACGTTGTTAAACTCTCCCTCAATGATGGAGCGGCTATCAACTTCTTGGGATGATACTTGGGCTAAAGCAGGATTGCAGATCATGCTACTTAATAGGCCAATAAAAATGGTTTTACGGAGATTTAAAGTTAATATTCTTTTCATAAATACATTCCTATCTAATAATTATTTTTCAAGAATCTTTAAATTAATATCGGTGATAAATTAATATATTTTCTTGACATCCATATTGTATATATTGATTTAGAATGAGATTTAACATTCATGCGATTGACGAATATATTATTTAGATAATCGTCATATCCTTATGTGAGTTAGAGTATTATTCATGGCGTTGATAAGTGTGTAATGTTCAAGAAAAAGCGGAAACATCATGAAATCTCAAATAGTTTAAAAGTAGACTGATTGAATAATTAAGAAAGTCCAGTGATTTAGAGTAACAAAAAGTTTATAGACGTTTCTATTCATAAGGTCAATTAATCATGCAAGAAGTCTACTAAGTAAAAGCTAAAATTAAATATTTTTTTAACTCAGCTATTCAGTGAGGTTGAACTGTTACTAAGCTCTAACTAATGCGCCAGCAACCAATAGGAAGAAAGATGTAATCTTTTTGAGATTCAGGAGTATATTTACGAATAGCTAAATCAATATCAGACTTAGAAAATTTATAGCCATGGTTTGATGCCATTAGAGTTAATTTATTGAGTAATTCTTGGCGATCGCTAATATCATCCAACTCAGTTTGAAGAGAACCACTATTACTAACCAACTCAAAGAAGCTCTCTAGCTGATTAGCTATAGATACTTGTCTCGTAGTAGATACGAGGTTAGTTTCTGGAATATTTAATTCAGGATTGACAATCAAAATGTAAGCAAAGAGTAGGAATAAAAAGCAAGGAAAAACAAATTCATTAGCAAAGATAGTTAGATTCATATTCTTGAAGTTAATTAAATTTGATAGCGGGGTTACGGAAGGGAATTATTTAGCTAATTTTTCCCTTCCAACAATAAGATTAAGGCTTCTAGTTAGTTAGCTGTAGTTGATACGTGCGAATGAGGAAAATAGTAGTTTCAACCAGGTAATAGTTAACAGCGCAAAAATAAGCCAAGAAGAATATAGCCCTTTAATCGACAAGTCTTGATGCTTTTCCTAAAAGCTAATTAGTCTCTATGTTTAAGCGGAGAACTTAGTATCCTGAGCAATATCTTGCATAATCGATTCTAGAGGAGTAAATTCATCCGCGTAGACTAATAAATTTTTGCTAACAGCAGTTGATTTAGCAATTACTGTAACCCTGACATCCATTTTCTCTTTAACTCTTTTCACAGCGGGAAATAAATCCCCATCTCCTGATACGATAGTGACGAAGTCACCAGGCTTAACATCTCTGACTAAATCGATCGCTAACTGCACATCATCTCCAACAGTTTTAGGTTTATCATTGTCTCTGAAAACAATGGGGAGAGTCTTAGTTTGGTAACCTATTTTCCGTAGTTTTTTATATTTATAAGCCTGATTGGGAAATGCACCATCGTACAGTTTAACTTCCTTGCTTACATCTTTGTTTAAAAGAGTCCATAGAGCCTCATAGTCTATTTTGATGCCTTCTTTCTGAAGACACTTATAAAGATTGTTGTTATCGATATAGCAATAGTTATGTAGCTTACGAGGAGCAACAAAATTTTTGAGTACAGGAGACTTTACTTTGTTTTTGGCAGCTTCAGTGATCGCTTTATCTCTAATAACCTTTTGAAAAATCGGCTTCTGAGATTCCTTTTCGGATAATTTCTGTATGTTTTCGAGCTTCTGAATTCGCGACAAATTGCGGTTTTGGTTGGCTTGTTGGCTGTTGGATCTAGATTGCAATTTTAATAGCTTTTTAGAATGAGTTTTTGCCTGAAGCTTAGAGCGACTAATCTCTCGCTCTTGTTGCTGTTGTTGGCTTTGCAAATCCACGAGCTGTTGCCCTTGTTCGGTAAATTTTGTATCTACCTGGTGAACGTCAAACTGTAATCGCTCGATTTCGAAGAAGTTGCGATCATTTTTTTCTTGGCTAGTATGTAGTTCTGCTTTAACTTCGCAATAAAGCTGCTGATTGTTTAGCTTACATACCTCAATCTCTTGGTTTTGTTGACGGAGATTATTGTCAGTTTGCTGGACAATTTCTCGCAAATCGTCGATATTCTCTGCGTTTTGCTTGTATTCTTGTATCAGAGTAGATAGAGAATTTTGTAAGGATACGCTGTTAAATTGCTCCTTGTCTGCGTTTTTGATAACAATGTCGTGAAGAGTACTCACTTTTCCTTCTAGCTTGGCAATGATAGTTTGATACTGGCTATCTCTCTGTTGTCTTTCCTTTTTGTCCTGGGACATTTGAGCAAAAGCACACCCAAAAACTCCCATATTACCTACATAAGTAAGTTGAGGATTGTTAGCCATCATCCCTGCAACTGAGATGGAACCACCAATTAGTAAAGAAGTTAAGCTATTCATCTATCTATCCTCTCCAAAACTTGATTGAGCAAATTCTTTAAGGCAAGAACTGTTTCTTTGCCTCGTTGGACCTACTCTACAAGTTCTCTTTGGATATAGTTACTGGTCTGGTGCGATTGACCATTTTATAGCTCTGCACTTTAGTAAAAACGCAGTGATATGCCTAAATTCTCAAAATCTTCATGCTGAGAAAGCGCACTATAAATTTTAGAAGCAAAACTCTTAGCTATTTTAGTTTCCTCAGAGCAATAAATTAGGACATTTATATGTCTTCTATTTTTGTCTTTATTATATCTCTTATGTATAGTGTTGATTTTTGAGATACTACTCTTAATTGAAGCTATTGTATTGAGTTATATTTCAAGTAAACAATTACGAATTCCAAACCGCTTAGTAGGTGAATCACTATAGCTTGTAATTCCTTGATGTTGATCTACTGAGAAGGGTTTAAGAGATATATAAGCATCAAAATTTTTCCTGTCATTTTTCATTTTTTCTGTATCTTCCCAGCTACTAACTAACAGGTTTATATTGTCATATGTCTGTTGAATTCCATTTCCTCTATCTTCAATTTTTGTTGCTAATTCAGGTGAGTTTTCTACCTTGATTTCCTTACCCCAAGGTACAAGCCATTTTATTAGGTAAATATCTTCTATGTAGCCAAAATTGTTTTCATTTATTTAACTACTAAGAGTTAGGAAAGAATCTGTCGCAGGATGGAGACAGTTACTGGCTATTGTTTCCATTTATTTAACTACTAAGAGTTAGGAAAGTTGAAGCATTATATCGGGCAGAGTGCCTAAGATATGGTTTGTTTCCATTTATTTAACTACTAAGAGTTAGGAAAGTAGCCGAACAAATGACAAAAGACCTTATTGAGTTTCCATTTATTTAACTACTAAGAGTTAGGAAAGATGAAAAAATTCATAATCTTTTTCATGTTTGCTCTTATGTTTCCATTTATTTAACTACTAAGAGTTAGGAAAGATGATGACATACCGGTAGAGATCAGCAATGACTCTAGTTTCCATTTATTTAACTACTAAGAGTTAGGAAAGGTGTACATACATCATTCTAGTAAGAATTATGTCTAAACGTTTCCATTTATTTAACTACTAAGAGTTAGGAAAGAGTGATACTAGATACTATTGTGATACCTATATCATACATGTTGTTTCCATTTATTTAACTACTAAGAGTTAGGAAAGTCATATATGTATCGGAGCTTTTTCAAACAAGATTCACTGTTGTTTCCATTTATTTAACTACTAAGAGTTAGGAAAGGAAAGATCGCAGATTGTTAACCCAATAACAATTGCGTTTCCATTTATTTAACTACTAAGAGTTAGGAAAGAAAGTTATATCAACGGTTTACGAACCAGATTTATGTTTCCATTTATTTAACTACTAAGAGTTAGGAAAGGATTGTTCGTGATCATCGCTATTTGTTTTGGCGCAAGTCGTTTCCATTTATTTAACTACTAAGAGTTAGGAAAGAAATTTCCAAACTCCAACCCCGTGCAAGCGGAAGTAATTGTTTCCATTTATTTAACTACTAAGAGTTAGGAAAGAAAGGAATTGAGGGATAACCCTCTCTTCCTCCACGCATTTATGTTTCCATTTATTTAACTACTAAGAGTTAGGAAAGTTATGGCATCCTTAATCTTAGCGGCATGTCACTAAGGTTTCCATTTATTTAACTACTAAGAGTTAGGAAAGTGTTCTTCGGAACTTTCATACAAGCAACACCCCGAGGTTTCCATTTATTTAACTACTAAGAGTTAGGAAAGTCGCCGTCAACAATAAAGACGAAAGTACAACTGTTGTTTCCATTTATTTAACTACTAAGAGTTAGGAAAGTCATGACTTTAACTGCCTAAGTCCGCATGACAACTATCGTTTCCATTTATTTAACTACTAAGAG
>CALKUU010000121.1 GCA_937996665.1 uncultured Xenococcaceae cyanobacterium
GTTAATAAGCAAAAAAACCGCGATCTAATTCCCTGAACGACCAAAAATTTTCCGACTCGCATGTCTTCAACGGAAACATCGGGATATAACCTAATCTCTAAGCCTTTAGTTAACGAACCCTGGATAACTGAACCTAAAGGAAGATCGTTCATGGGCAAATAAAATCAATAATTGCAACTATTGGCTTTATTGTGACTGATTTGGCGCAAAATGGTTTATTTGATCTAGTAAAATCAGTTTTCAGATAAAGAAATCAATTTTTCTTTAAATAAGTTTATATCCTGTTATTTAAATACAAGAAAAATCGAGAACCACACTTTCAACTTTAGGTAAAAAAGAGTCGTTTTTTGTTTGATATTTAGTTTTGAGAACTAATTTTTTGAGCTTAACCGTTATTAATTGAAACCTTAGCAAGCTTGGATCTAGAATCAAATTTCCGAACTCCCCCCCATCCGTCCCATCAAAGTGGGACTAAGTCCTCGAATGGGGATAACAAGGGCAAGCGAATTCCGAACTTCTCTAGCATCCATCAAAACAAAATTAACAGATTAATAAGTTGTACATAAATCAGGAGCAGCATTTGAGCCAAGATCTGATTTATTAGCTAATTGCATTGCTTGAGTATAAGCACTTCTTTTCTGTTGATCTGTAAGTTCTAAACCATAAGTAGAATTTAGATGAGTAAGTAGCGAATTTAACTCATTGATTGAAGAGTACTGAGAAATTTGCTGATTATGGCTGTTACTACAATCTAGTTGTTGTAATAACCTTACATCTGACTGATTAAGACCATTCAGATTGTAATTAGTTAAATCTGGGGGATTAAGACTTTGAGCTTGGACAGAAAAACAATTGCCAGCAAATAAGTTTAAGGCGATCGCTCCAAATATGGTCGACAATATTCTCTGCTGTTGCAACATCTTCATGGTTTCTTGTCATCTAGCTCAACATCTTTACGTTGACATCAAAAAACAAGATAAGCCACGATCTCGATCACAAAACATTAGTGAATGATTTGAGGTTTACCTTAATCCAAACCAACCACAGTTACTAGCAATTCACTAAGTTTGAATCTCATTTAATTCCAAACTCTAAACTCCCCCCATTCGTCCCATCAGAGTTGGACTACGTCCTCGAATGGGGATAATAAGGGCAAGCGAACTCCGAATTCCTAACTCCGAACTTTTCTACCGTTGAGGAAAGCCAAGATTTCTAATTACCTGAAACCGCCGTTTTCTTTCTAATTCTTTCAGCTCGGTGTAGTCTATCCAATGAATACAATTGACAGGGCAAGTATCCATTGCTTCTTCTACCACATCTTCGGGGTCGCCATCCTGTTTAAACACTCTTGCTCTCCCGTGATTGGGTTCAATGCAGAAAGTATTGGGTGCAACATGAGTGCAATGTTTGCAACCAATACAGGCTTTCTCATCAACATAAGAACCCTTTTGGCGGAACAAGCCGCCTAGTTCTGGCTCAAAACCACTCCGACCTGAATTTTCCCGAAAAACCCCCCCTAGCTCAGGTTCAAACCCAGTGGGTTCAAACCCATTAGGTTCAAGACTAGTATTTTCAGATCCAGTAGTTTCGGGGGTATCGATAAATTCGTCCGTCATCTACGCGCTCCAGCGTTGCAAGACAAGACGAAGAGTGCCGTCTTCATTTTTCTGTTGTTCAGCGATTTCAAATCCTTTTTTAGTACTTTCCCCAACAATTGTGTGGTAAGCATAGCGCTGAGTCACTTTGCGCAAGAAACCTTCAACAGTTAGAGGTTGTTGCCAATATTGAAGATCTGCTACTAATTCGTACTCACTTCCATTCCAACTAAAGCCAAAATCATAATTATTAGCTTGCTCGACGACGATTTCAGCTTGTTTGGTTTGACCCTTGTAGCCGCGAATCGTTTCCGATCCTTCTTTCCAATCAATACCGACATCGGTTAGAGCTGCTTTTAAAGAAGAGATATTCCGAATTTTAGTTTTTATATTGCTGAAATGAGACATATTTTGCTGTATTAAAAGGATAAATTGTTGGGAAAAGGTTAACTGTGAGACTGGGACTTTATAAATTGAGACCTGAGAATAGTTACCAACTACTAAAAGTGTTTTGGTTATTTACTTCGTTGGTTTGAGTAACTTTCTGGTCGTAATAGTCCGCAGTTGTTTCCTGAGAAACGACTACTCCCAATTGCGCTTCGATCGCTGCGGTTACCTCCTGACAAGATGAACCCACTATTCCTGTCACTGTTTCTTTGACCCGACCATCGGGATAAATGACGAATTCTAGAGTTTCTACATTCATGGTCGACTTCCTAAGAACTTAATTAAGTGAATTTAACGGTGACAAGCGATTCTATTGACTTTTAGTAAAACCTAAAACAACAGAACAAGGTTACCTATCTTTGGTTTTTGCAGTATTATTATTGGAATTTTATCAAAAATTAATACTGCATAGGTGGATTACTTTATTATTTTCTAACTTTTCTTGCATTTTATGTTGCAATTTAACAAGAAAATCAAGAAAAAGACTGAGTATTTTTAACAAAAGTACAACAATCTCTTTCTCCTTAATTACCCTTAATAATTTCAAGCACTAAAATCCGTCTAAATGTGCAATGCTATAGTTCGTTCGGTGATAGTTAGAGCAGAAGATGATTATAGACACGATCAATTCTCCAATTAGAGTAGGGGTTTTGGGTTTCGGTGGTTTGGGACAAGCCGCGGCCAGAGTATTGACCCCCAAGAAAGAAATGCTGTGGGTTGCAACTGCCGATAAGAAAGGTTTTGCTTACGATGATTCTGGGTTGTCACCTGATGCAGCGATTAAGAGCTATGTTCAGCAAGGATCGGTTGGTCATTTGCAGCCTCAAGGGGTTTTAAGTGATAACAGCATCCAAGATCTTTTATCTCATGATGTAGAAGGCTATTTTTTGGCTTTGCCCAATTTGCCCAATACCTTTATGGCGGATGTGGCTAAAACGTTTATTGCGTCGGGTTGGCAAGGGGTGTTAGTCGATGCCTTGAAGCGGACTAGTGCGATGGAACAAATCCTAGAGATTCAAACAGATTTGCGTAAGGCAGGAATTACTTACATAACTGGTTGTGGGGCGACACCTGGCTTGTTAACTGCTGCTGCGGCGATCGCTGCTCAAAGTTATGCAGAAATTCATAGTGTCAAGATTACTTTTGGGGTGGGTATTGCCAACTGGGAAGCCTATCGAGCAACAATTCGCGAAGATATTGCTCACATGCCAGAGTTTGATGTAGAAACGGCACGAGCGATGAGTGATGAAGAAGTAGCGGCTTTGCTTGATAAGACTAATGGCATTATTGCTTTAGAGGATATGGAGCATGCTGATGACATTATGTTGGAGTTGGCAGGGATTTGCGATCGCGATCGAGTAACTGTTGGCGGTGTGGTTGATACGCGCAATAAGAAAAAACCGCTAAGTACCAATGTTCAGGTCACTGGTAGAACTTTTGAGGGCAAAATTTCTACTCATACCTTCACCCTAGGAGATGAAACTAGTATGGCAGCAAATGTTTGTGGTCCTGCTTTTGGTTATCTAAAGGCTGGAGTCGCTCTGCAACGTCGGGGTCTAACTGGGTTGTTTACTGCTGCGGAGATTATGCCGCAGTTTGTGAGATAAAGACTTGTGCGTTAGAAATTTGACGCTTAAAGTTTTGCGTTTTGGTGATTAAGATAACTTGAAGGCTAAAAACTTAGTATTTAGCCTTCTTTTTTGGGTAATTATTAGAGTTCTAGGTTGGGGGATGCTCTAAAACATAATTTTTGTTAGGCATATGTCATATGCCATATAGTTGAGTTGATTTTGCTTCCTAACGCATTTGCTTAAATCACATTATAAGCTCCAGTGCCTTGATCAAAAGTTAACCCTTGTTCTGCTCTTCCTCCACTAAAAGCAATTTGAAAAGTTTTCTTGACTAGTTGGTTTTCTAATGGTTTTTTCTTGGAAAAATAATTATGAGCCTTCCCAACAGATTTAACGTCAGTAAAGTTTAAATAGGTAGCATTTCCAGAATTGAGATTTCGAGCTGTATTCCCTAATCGAGCTTCTTGTTCCTCTCCCCCTTTTAGTTCAGAAAATCCTAAGGCAAAATCATCCTCATTAATCGTTATGAAGAGGCGGTTGCGGCATTTAATCCGATCAACCCAATCTGCATGATCTTGGCTATTCACATCTGATGACATCATAATGATGTTGTCAAAATATAGAGTTTCTCCCTCATAGATAGGGGATTTAAGCAAATGTTCGAGCAAATAAGCTCCCATACTGTGCATAGCAAAGCTAATTTTCTGTCCGCAGCGTCTATCTTCTTCTCGATATTTCTTTAAGTAGTCATTGAGTTTTTCAAAAAATCGATCTAGAGCATAAGCCGATTGAGAAGCTTCCCTTTTGTCACTTCTATAGCTTGGAACCCCATCTCCATCTGAAGGCCAACTAAATAAGATGACTTCCAAATTGTCGTAAGTTTTTTGGATATTAAAAGCTGCCTTTAATGCTTTGGGAAAATCAGTATTGTAGCCATGACAGAAGATGAGGCAATTGGCTGAATTTTCGCACATTCGCTTTTGGGTTTTAAGGAAGGCAACTTCACTAGCTGGCATCTCTCGCCCTTCATATACTTGTTTATCTTCAAGTATTCTTAGCTCCCACGATCCGTCTACTTTGTTGACTTCTGCTAGTCTTAATTCACTGGGATCGACCTCATTAAACTTTTTACCGAATCTTTTTTCAGGTGGTTGATTAGGTTGTAAATTTCTATTCGTAACTACATACATAGTTGATAACCCCAATTTAAAAAATTAATCTTTGATTGCTCATAATTTGGGAACTTCTTAAATTCCCAAATTTTTGATTACAAGCTATTTGCACTGAGCTGCAAAACAGTAGGGTATTACTTAAATCCTCCACTATTTCTAACTCTTTGAAAAATATTGGGGTTTATGTATTTTGTAATAATACTTATAGTCTTGATTAATTAAATTACTATTTAAACTAGGCGAATAAACTTCTTCTTGCCTACCTGTAAAACCTTCCCTGCTAGATCTTCGGGACTATCAAAGGTTAAATTAACATCAGTAAGGCGATCGCCATCAAGACGCACTGCCCCACCTTGAATTTGTCTTCTGCCTTCCCCACTGCTCTTACACAAACCACTCGCACTCAAAACATAGAAAATCTTGGCAGGAAAAGTCACCTCAGCCAAAGAATATTCAGGAATACTATCACTATCACCTCCACCACCTTTGAGTACTAACTCAGTTGCAGTTTGCTGGGCTTTTTGCGCTTCTTCGAGGCTATGGAACTGGGAAACAATTTCTAGAGCTAAGACTTTTTGCGCTTCCCGAGGATTTTCGGGTAAAGAACCTAAATCGAGCTTGGTTAACAACTCAAAGTATTCTGGCAACAGAGCATCAGGGGTTTTTTCGAGCTTGGAATACATCGAGAGAGCATCTTCCCGTAGACCGACATAGTTATTGAGGGATTTGGACATCTTTTGGGTGCCATCAGTCCCGAGCAAAATTGGCAACAACAGCCCAAATTGAGGTCTCTTTTTAAAATACTTTTGTAAATCCCTGCCCACCGCGATATTGAACTTCTGGTCAGTTCCGCCTAGCTCGACATCGGCATCAATTGCCACTGAGTCATAACCTTGCATTAGCGGATATAAGAATTCATGGAGAAAGATTGGATTTTCTTGGCTGTAGCGTTTGGCAAAGCCTTCTTTGGCGAGCATCTGCCCCACGGTCATGGTTGCTAGCAATTCTTGAATTTTGGCTAAGTCTAGTTTGCCGAGCCACTCGGAATTGTAGCGAATTTCTAGTCTGTCGGAAGTCTCAAAATCGAGAATGGGGCGGAGTTGTTTGAGGTAGGTTTCGGCGTTGGTTTTAACTTCCTCGGTGGTTAGTTGTTTGCGCACATCAGATTTACCAGTAGGGTCGCCAATTTGCGCAGTAAAGTCACCAATAATGACCACTGCGGTATGCCCAGCATCCTGAAAAGCACGCAATTTACGAAAAGGGATACTATGCCCCAAATGGATATCTGTCCCTGTGGGGTCGATGCCTAACTTTACTCTGAGCGGGCGATCGCTGCTGATAATTCTCTGTTCTAAATTCTCTTCGGGATTAGTCGAATCTGGCTGGTTAGGGAATATTTCGTTAGTTCCACGATGAAGCCAGTCAAAGTTTGGGGCTGAAGATGTCATTACTAAATTAACAGTTGCAACAGGGTGATTATTGGCGATCGAACCATTCGAGTCCAAGTCAAATATAGTCCGACTATTAAAGTAGCAAAAAACCTAGCCCAAACAAAAACTAATGATTGGGGAATTTGGAGTTAGGAATTAGGAATTTGGAGTTAGGGAAGTCAATCTTTAATTCAAACTTACTAGGGACTAGTCGGGAAAACTAATCTTAGAAAATTTGCTTTTTAAAAGTGAATTTCGCTAACTCTAACTCCTGATTAACTAACTTTTAACTAATTCTCTTTCTTGGAGCTTGTCTACTTTATTCTCTTTGGCTTCATTAGGAACTTCAGTTTTGGCATAAAGAGCAGTCTTGCCAGTAATGAGTCTGGCTCCTCTACCCAAGGTTATATAGTTCCAAGCCCATTGGATCATGACAACCAACTTGTTATCAAATTCGATTAGGTAGTAAATGTGAGCGACAACCCAAATAAACCAAGCAAAGAAACCAGACATCTTTGCAAAACCAAGATCGGCTACGGCTTTGTTTTGCCCGACTACTGCCATACTGCCGAGGTCGAAATAGTGGAAAGGTTTGATGGTTTTGCCTTGCAATTTTTTGGTGATTAGCTTGGCAACATACTCACCCTCTTGCATTGCTACAGGAGCAACCCCAGGTAAAGGTCTTTCGCCTTGGTGAGGGAAGTTTGCTAAGTCGCCAACTACAAAAATATCAGGATGACCTTTGATGCTTAAATCTGGCTCGACAATAACTCTGCCAGCGCGATCTAGTTCTGCGCCAGTGGTTTTGTTTAAGACTCTGCCGATAAAGGAAGCTTTGACTCCAGCCGCCCAAAGAATTGTATTAGCGGAAATAGTATCTGCTTTGTCTCCCTCGCGGAAGGTAACAGTTTGATTGGAAATATCGGTAACTAGAGTTTTGGTTTTAATTTCTACACCCAGTTTTTCTAGTGACTCTTGCGCTTTGGCGGATAAGGTTTCGGGGTAGGGAGGCAAAATTCTGTCCATACCCTCAAACAAAAGAACCTTCGCTTTGGTTGTATCTACATCTCGGAAATCTTCAACTACTGTTTTATGGGCAATTTCAGCGATCGCACCAGCCAATTCAACCCCAGTCGGGCCGCCACCAACAACTACGAAAGTTAGTAATGCCTGACGTTTGGCTAAATCTGGTTCTTTTTCGGCTGCTTCAAAAGCCGTAAAGATGCGTCGACGCATTTCGAGGGCATCTTCTACTGTTTTTAGTCCAGGGGCGTCTTCTTGCCATTGATCGTTACCAAAATAGTGGTGACTACCACCTGTGGCAATGATAAGCATGTCATAGTTAACATCTTCGCCATCTTGAACAATTAACTTTTTCGCCGCAGAATCAATATCAACGACCTTATCTAGTAAGACTTGTGCATTCTTTTGTTTACTTAAGACCACCCGTAGCGGTGAAGCGATATCTGCGGGGGACAAACTGCCTGTCGCAACCTGGTAAAGAAGCGGTTGGAACAAGTGAAAATTGCGTTTATCGATTAGAGTAACTTTTACTGGTGAATTTCTGAGAGATTTTGCGGCATATAATCCTCCGAAACCGCCACCAACAATAACAACATGAGGTAATGAACTCTGAGGGTTATTCATAGTTAATAAAAAAGTAAAAACTCTAATTTATGCTAGTCAACAGTTATTGAAAAATGTGTAGCTAAAGCTACTGCAATCACTCTTGGTTTTGTTAAGAAGTGTTAACAAAGGATTGTATGCTTTTTTTAACATTTTTACAGTAATTTACTAATTACAAAAATAAATATAAACAATAAAAAAAACTAATATTTTAGGATGAAAGCCTTGCTTTAACTATGTTTGGCGATAATTCTTGATGAGCGAAAAAATGAGTTTTTCTACTCTTATCTTCTCAGGGAATTTTGTTGGGCAGCAAAAGTTTAGACTCTTAATTTCTAATGCGATCGCTATTTTTTCTTCTGATTTGCAGATAAAGATATTTTTCTAGCTAGCTACAATTTGAACAATTACGAGCATAAATAAACAAAAAAATCCAACTTGAGTAAAACCAAGTTGGATTTTTAATTACCACAAAGACTGTCAATTAAGGCTTATCTTAGTCTTTCTGCTATTTAGACGTTTTTTCTAGCCCTACGATTAAGAACCATTAGTGCGAATTACTTAAAACCTTCAATAGCTCTTTCTAAAATTGACAACATCTTTTGAATATCATCAGCGTTGTATCTAAAATCGCAATGGATCGATAACATTCGATCAGAAAAGTCTTTTCCTTCTGGATCGTCAAGAGCATACTCAGTAGGCCAATCCCAGAAAGTTGCTGGGTACACTTTATTTTGAATCAAATAAGCTTTAACTAGGTCTCTTTGACTTTCGCTATCGAAAAGGAAAACAATCGAGAATATATAACTATCAGCGGGAATTGTATCCCAAGCAAGATACTTTTTAACCGATGGCGATGCAAGTTTTTTGAAGGTTTCAAAGTTCTCGTTACGAAGCTTACTTAGCTTAGTTATGGAAAGAACAGAGAAAAGATGTTTGGATAGTTCACAAGCACCCGAAACGCCATTTGTGCCACCAATTTCATCTTCACCATCAAGAGAACCTTTTCTGAACTCCTCTTTGGCTACGTCGCAACCATTCAAATAAAACTGTTTTAAAAGCATGCCGCTTAATTTCTTTTGAACCGCTGCAAGGTGACTATCTGTGGTTGCAGGAGCCTCAGGTACTTCTTCTCCTTGAGGTGACCAGAGGATCGCACCATCAGGTAGCGGATAAAGCTTTCTTAGAGTGGTTAAACAATAAGTCGCTTGACTTTGAGTCGCCCAAGCACCAATAAAATCATGACAGTGGTCTTCGATAATGTCGCAACCAATATCTTGGGAAGAAAGGATAGCTTCTGCTCCTCTCCAACCAAAATAATTCATGCGGAAAACGACATCCTCAGAAGTAAGTTTCTCTGTAGGTAGACCGGGAGTGGTCATTAAAGGGTTGTCGTGGTAGAACTTGATTTCGATATCAATACCCTGAATCACGACAATTACTTCTTTGATGAAATAAGAAGGCATCCAGATTGTTTTCCAACCACGATTGGCAATACCATGCCATAAAACAGAACGAATTACCGAACACCCTGTGCTGTGAAGTGCTGCATCAGGATACAAGTCGTAAATTGTTTTGTCTCCAGAGAACTCCTTTAGCTGTTTTTCTGATAGCCAATGATTTTCACTACCATATTCCCAGTTGCTTTCATTATTTTCCACTGTTCTTATCGGGTCTTTTATCTTTACGGATTGTTGGTCTAACATCATAAGTTTAAAGTGAATTATAAGTAGGTAGTTTAGTTAATAGAAATCGAAATATTAAAAATCGAGATAATCTAGTTTTCAGAAAACTAGAGAGTGCCCACAAAGTTGGCAGGTCAGCAGATATTATAGAGATTTCCCTTTGGAATTACCTATAGCTACCAACAAATAGCCAAATGGGGTAAGAAACTAGAGCGATTCAAATAGAAGTGAATTATCGGAGAAATACTCCTGTAATCATTCTAAATACATTAAGTAATTATACACATATAAGTACTTAGTTCGTAATCTCGGCTAGATAATTGTACCTAAATGATTATACTTAAGCAAAGCAAGGAATTTTGCTTTTTCACTCTTTTAATTTGTATTCTTTAATTACTACTGTATGAGTACATATACTCATAGATTAGGCTGAGTGATTACTTATATAAGAATGAGAAAATAATGAGAGAAGTTATTGATTAACTTGATTTTAACTTCAGTAATAGTTCAAATAACCTGTTGCAACCAAGATTATTTTGGAATAATGTTGATCGCAAAGTAAAGAGGGAGATGGACTTGACCTCAGCTGCTTGAGACCAAAGAATAGGCAATTTAATCTTTATTTCTCTAGATCAAAAATGGTGTTATTTTGCGCTTTTTCTTCTTCGACTTTAATTATTTGCCATATGTCTTGAAGTGTTGAATGGGGCTGGGTAGGGGAAATAAGCGTATCTCTTTTTAGTCGAGGAGAAATTTCTTCTATGAGTCTAATTCTGTCTAGGGGGGAAAGTTGCTTGGCTAGCTTAATGACTTTTTCTAGAGTGACGGATTCAGACATAGTTCGTTAATGGCTTATTTCCTGATTATCTTTATAATAGTCAAGTTTAGGAAAAACACCAGTTTCCAGAAAACACCCAGCCGCGATCGCCGCTCAACAATTCTCTTCAACTACTTTGCCAATTCAGATTTACAAACAAGTCGAAATAAACAAGTCAAAAAAGCGATCGCCCCTTAGATAACAACCAAGCAGATAACAATCAAGATTTTGTCTGGTATCTAGATAAAGCGATCGCCCTTGTTCATTGATCAATCACTAGCTATTTTAAGAGTGCTTCTCCTCGGCGGAATAATTCTCTGGCATAATCAGTCCAGGTTCCTTGTCCCCAATAGCGGAAACAACTAGTTTCTACTAGTAGTAGATAAAGCAAGGCTTCAACATATTCTGGAGTAGAAGTTACCCCAGGATCTGCCTGAACTAGTTTGTCATATTTAGCGTGGAACATGGCGCTAAGTTGATTCATGGGTTCGAGGACATTTTCATATCCTTTAACCCAACTAAGATCATCTGTCCAAGATGCGCCATCCATATGGAATTGGTGATCGTTAGCTTGAAGATCGGCGATCGCTTCAGCAACTTTTTCGGGGGTAGCCTGTTGAGGGTCTACTTTCTGCCAAATTTTATGTTGTCCTAACCCTTGGCAAACAGGGTAATCATCAGATTTGACTCCTTTGGCTGCTAAGAGTTCAAGATATTCTGTGCCATTAAAGCCGACTACCCCTTCTCTACCGATTTCATTCCAAACTGGTTTAAAGTCGCGGGCATATTCGTTCATCATCACCCCGCCATTTTCACCATCAGCGATTTGAGAGACACAGCAAGGAACTTCAAGGTTACCTAGTTTTTGCTTACCTCTGCCTTTGGCTTCGTGGAAAGGTTGCATCTGAGCGACTAGTTTGGTATCCGAGCCTTGGGTTTTAATTAAGGCGGTGATGCTGATTGTCTCTCCTTTGGAGTTTCTGGCTACTAAGCGATTGGGCAGATACTTATGGTCATGTTCTAAGCCAGAACCGTCTAGTCTTTCAACTGAATGTTCTTGGACAAGTAACCAACGATAGCCGCACTCTTTTAAGGCTTTGATGTATTCATAGAGAGTGTCAGGATTGTTGGGGAGGTGCATCTCTGGAGGAGAAAATCCTTTGACTCTAGCAAGTGCTTCTTCGCCGAACATGGCAGCAAAGTAATGTTGCCAAGCTTGAATTTGTAATTTGAGGTCGGGAATTGGGGTGGAAGGGGCGACGGCATGAGACCACATGGTTCCTAGCCATTCGACATGGGGTTGGTAGCGGCGATCGCAGGTGATGGTTTTGAGTTTTTCAATAATGTCATTGCGACCCATTTGCTCTAAACCCCAGAGCAAATTACCCGAATAGTCGAGCATAATACGGGGGTTTTTACCTTCGGCGACTAACTCGGGAATCCAGTCTGCCATGCGTTCATAGCACCAAGCGAAGACTCCTGCATTATGGTTATCTCCTTCGCCTTGATGCTCGGACATATACTGCAAATTACAGATTAGTCCGCCGTCTTGTCCAGCGGGGATTGTGGGTTGATGCATATGCAAGGCACAGGCAAAACCAGCGTTGATCTGATCTAGATCGAGGTTGCTCTGATCTAGGAAGATGGTCTGATCGTGGTTAACTAACTGGCTTATTTTTTGTTCGTCACCACAAATGTTGGGAAACCCATGACGAGAAATGTCTAGGAATTTGGAAGATGGTGCTGCTGCAATCATTTATTTTGTTATGGATACTATTCACCAGTTTGATGTTATCTATTCATATCCAAAAAATGGCTTAATATTTGCGAATATTTCTTGCGAACAAATTACAGATTTTGAGATAAATTAATTTTTCAGTTGCTTCATCTTTTTCAGAGAATCAAAAGAATTTGATGATCACTTCGGCATTGAGGAAACAATTAATTGGTTTTCGAGGTTTGTTTGGCAAAATTATCTGCTCATTCTGGCTAATACTCATAAATTTTGAGATAGAGTTGTCGCAAAAATGAATCACTAACTATAAAGTTAAAATAACACCAAGATTTATAAAATAATGCAATTGAATGTCCAGAGTGCCAGTCCGAACATATCTGTTAAAAGTAAATCTTGAACTTAAACAGTTAGGTATTGATTAACCAAATCATCACTTAAAGCTGAGGTATTGCCTCTAGCCATAATCGCTCCCTTGTCCATAATGAAGAACCTTTGAGCCAGTTGACGAGCAAAATCAATCTTTTGTTCGACCACGATTACCGTAATCCCCTTTTCTTGATTAATTCGTTTAAGGGTATCTTCAATTTCCTGAACAATAGATGGCTGAATACCCTCTGTCGGCTCATCTAAGAGCATAACTTTAGGATTGCACATCAAGCCTCTGGCGATCGCAAGCTGCTGTTGTTGACCACCACTCAATAGACCACCTTGACGATTAAGATGTTCTTTTAACATTGGGAAAAACTCAAAGATCTCTAGAGGAATTCTTTTGGTTTTCTTACTACCGCTGGCAGTAAAACCCAATTTAAGGTTGTCTAAGACAGAAAGATAAGGAATAATTTCTCGACCTTGAGGGATATAGGCAATGCCATACCTTGCTCTTTTGAAAGTAGGAAACTTAGTGATGTTTTTGTTGTTAAAAACTAAGCTACCTTGGGATAATTTGTTTAAGCCGATAATACTTCTGAGTAGAGTCGTTTTGCCTACTCCATTGCGACCAAGAAGACAGACCATATCGCCTTCGTTGATGGTCATATCAACATTAAATAACACAGGCGTTTGACCATAGCCAGCAGTTACGTTTTTAAGCTCAAGCAGCGGCGTCGACATCAATTTTTTCTCTCCCCAAATAGACTTCAATTACTTTGTTATTATTTTGAATTTCTTCGACTGATCCTTCAGCCAGTTTTTCGCCTTGGTGTAAAACCACAATTCGTTCGGCAATTTGTTTAACAAATTCCATATCATGCTCGATCGCTACTACTGAATGATTGTGGACTAGAGATTGAATAATCTCGCCAGTGGCATAGGTCTCCTCCGGGGTCATCCCCGCTGTCGGTTCATCAAGCAAAACCACTTTAGGATCTTGGGCTATGACCATACCAATTTCTACCCATTGTTTCTGACCATGTGAGAGCAAAGCTACCGGAGTGGATGCATAATTTAACAAGCCAATCTGCTCCAGAACATGAATAATTTTATTTTTTTTCTGAGGCGTTAGTTTGGCAGTCATGGAAGCAAAAATGCCATGAGTACCTTTGAGTGCTAATAATATATTTTCAAATACTGTTAATTCATTGTAGACATTAGGGTTTTGAAATTTACGCCCAATACCCATTCTGGCTATATCATAGGGGGTTTTGTTAGTGATATCTTTACCCTGATAATAGACTTTTCCTTCGGCTACAGGCGATTTAGAAACGATCGCATCTAGGAGGGTGCTTTTCCCTGCCCCGTTGGGACCAATAATGGTGACAATCTCGCGATCGCCAACTTCAAGATCAATTCCTTTTAGAGCCTTAAACCCAGAAAAGACAACTTGGAGATTTTTTACCGACAGAACCGAATTCATAATAAATTACTGATAAGTGAATATTTACATTTATTGAGAGCGGCTATTTATTTAACTACTTACCTAGCTACTTTTTGTTTTGGTTTAAATAGTTTGGCAATTGTGCCAACTAGCCCATCAGGAATAAAGACAACTACCACCAACAGTAGAATTCCCACAACCAACTGCCAGTCTTGGGTAACTCTTTCTGCATAGTTCTGGACTTGACCAAGCAACATTGCTGCAATAATCGGTCCAATTAAAGTTCCTCTACCACCAATGGCGACCCAGATAACTACTTGAGTTCCAAACGCTACAGCTAAATACACTGGCGAAATAAATCTGTTTAAAGGTACAAAAAGACCCCCTGCTATCCCTGCAATGCCAGCCGATAATGTCCAAATAAAGATCTTGAAACTAGCCACATCATAGCCGAGATAAGAAATACGATTTTCATTTTCCTTAATTGAGCGCAGGATCAACCCCAAATTGGACTTAGTTAACCAATAACTTCCGGCTAAGACGCAACCAGTAAATAATAAAATCATCCAATACAAGCCATTTAGCGGTACATCCACTCCAGCAATACTGAGCCGCGAAACATCTGTAATTCCATTAGTTCCGCCCGTGTAAGCTTGTTGACTAATGAAGAATGTAGTTAAGGCTGAAGAAATAGCTAAAGTGATAATAGTGATGTAAACCCCGCTCACTTTAGAGCGAAAAATAAATGTTCCTACTAAATAAGCAAAAATGGCAGGAATAGCCACCATTGCAACAGCAGCAATTGGAAAATATTTGAGGGGCGCAATAAACCAAGGAAGTTTCTCTAGACCATTCCAAACCATAAAATCTGGTAAGTCAATACCATAGGTGTTGCCATCGGCAGCTAAATTTAGTTTCAGATAATAGGCCATGGCATAGCCTCCGAGAGTAAAAAAAACTCCGTGGGCAAAGCTAAGAATACCTGTAAAACCCCAAACCAGATCTAGAGAAACCGCCAAAGCTCCGAATAGTAGCAACTTAGACATTAAAGATATTTGAAAGCTTCCGAAAAATAGAGGGAAAGCCGCCATAATCAGAAAAATAATTCCTGAAACGGTGACTAGTTTGAAAGGAATTTGAGATCGCTTAGCGATGCCCAATGTTGATTGTGCCATGATGCAAATTGTTGGTTGTTGACTGTTGATTATTGATTGAAAATATTTTTCTGAATCAAGAGATAAAATGACTTTGAAATGCAATTAACTACGTTTTTGCACGGTAAATAAACCTTCGGGGAAATAACGAATTAAGACAATTACCGCCCCCAAAACAATTACTCTCGCCACAGGATCGTTAAGTAAGTAGGCAATCCCTGCATTGGATTGCCCAATTAGAAATGCCCCTGCCAAAACACCTACTAACTTATCTACACCGCCAGTAACCACCGTCATCCAGGCATCAACTAAATAATCTTGTCCCATCGGTGGAGAGACACTTTTCAGTGAAGAAATAACTGTTCCGGCAACTCCAGCTAAGCCACAACCATAGGCGAAGGTAATCATATCTACCAAGCTAGTATTTACTCCCAAACATTTAGACATGTCTCGGTTTTGAGTTACTGATCTTACCTGACGACCTAAGTCCGTGTTATTGAGCAGATAACTAGTAAGTGCTAGCAAGGCTAAAGCGATCGCCACAATAAATAATCGATAATAGGAAATTGCGATCGCAGGAGAACCTTGTTCATCAGTTAGCAAAGTTAAATTTCCAGATATATAGGGCGGGGCTTTTACATACTTAAGTTGGGCAGTGAAAATGAGCTTAATTACTCCCTGCAAAACAATGCTTAACCCCCAAGTTGCCAGGAGAGTTTCTAACGGACGACCATAAAGTCGCCGAATAATTGTTAGTTCAACTAAAGCACCAATCGCCCCTGTAATCAGAAAGGAAAAAGGGATAGTTAGAAGTAAATCTAAATTAAAGTTTGATTGCAGGACAAAGGTTACATAAGCACCCAACATAATAAATTCGCCATGAGCGAGATTAATTATCCGCATTACTCCAAAGGTAATCGCCAATCCCAATCCAGTGAGTAAAAGAATACCGACAATACCGATCCCGTTAACTAATTGATTGGCTAAAGCAATTGAGCTAAAAGACGATGCTGCCTCTTCTTGAGCTAAATAATAAAACATATTTTTTCTTTTTTTCGAACGCTCCTGATCTGCTTTCACCCGAAATAAAAAAGTGAGGGCTATTGAACCAAAATTTCTGACTTAAACCTTATCTAGATATACAACCTGCAAGTCTTCTCCAGTTTCCTTAATTGGATTACTGCGATCATCAGGAGTAGGACGAGAACAAACTCTACCTGGATAAAGAGTCTGACTCCAAGCGATCGGCTTTACAGCGGCAGGGGTCGCAAAAACAATTTCGGCTTGTCCATCTGCTCCCCATCTACCAATTCGAGAATAAAGATAGGTGTGATAATTTTCAGGATCCATTTTTACAAGACCCTGAGGAGCTTGGAATGTTTGACCACGAGTAAATTCTCTGATTGATTCTGTATTAATTTCCTTACCGGCTTTAATTGCATCTCGCATTGCCTGAGCCATAAAAAATGTCTGCAAGTATGCTGCTTCCATAACTCCATTGGTGACGCGATTCTTCCCAAATTTGGCTTGGAACTGTTCGACAAAAGCCTTATTTTCTGGGGTTTCCACTGTTTGAAAATAGTTGAAACTTGTAAAATGACCTTCTGAATATTCTGTTCCCATCGCCAAAATCTCTTCCTCGGTGGTGGGATAAGCCATAATCGGAACTTTGTCAGAAGTTATTCCTGCATCTCGATACTGACGATAAAAAGCAGGAATACTATCTCCAACCAAGTTACTCAAGACAAAATCAGGCTTAGCTTGCTTGATTTTATTGATAATCGTAATAAACTCGGTTGTACCTAAAGCTGCATATTCATCGCCGACAACTTTTCCGCCAGCTTTAACGAGTTCTGCTTTGGCTATGCGATTACTTTCTTTGGGATAAATATAATCAGAGCCGACAAAAAAGCCTTTGGGTCCAAAGTTTTTGAAACAGTAGGGAATTGAATCGGTAATTTGTTGGTTTGGTGCTGCCCCTGTATAGAAAACATTAGAGCTGCACTCATTGCCTTCGTAATAGACGGGGTAGTAAAGAATTGAATCTTTTTCTTCAAACACTGGTAAAACTGACTTTCGACTCGCTGAAGTATAGCAACCTAAAACACAGGTGACTTGATCTTCATCAATTAAACGCTTTGACATCTGGTTGTATAAATCCCAGTTCGAGTCAGGATTGACTACCACTTTCTGAATTTTGCGACCTTCAATACCTTCGCCATTGCCTTCCCAAGGGCCTGTCCCAGTATTAATTTGTTCTAGGGCTAGGAAGGTAGCATCTTGTAAAGACTTTTCAACAATCGCGATCGTTCCTGTTGTTGAGTACATTACACCAACTTTAATGGGGTTCTCTCCTAGATCTCCATCTCCAGTACTAGAACCCCCTCCAGTGCATGAGGCTAAAACGCCTGCACCAACAGCTAAAGAACCATATTTAAGAAATTTACGACGACCAATTTCTGTAAAGACAGATTTATTTTTGTTGTTCATAAGTAAAAAATGTTGACAGCAAAATATTAGCTAAGAAGAAAAAGATAGTAACTTCTTGACTTCAAATAATCTGCTTTGCAGACATTCAAAAAAGTTTTCTTAGCTAAATAGTTGATGGAAAGACAAGAAATACTTTGACTTGTCTTTGTAATAGTATTATTTAGGGTAGATTAAACTTATTCTCAGGATATATTTGTGCTTGCTAATACAAATAAAGTTAGAAATGTGTTCGTTTGATAACAAAGGCAATAAAATTGGTTTTTGTGCTCTTAAATACAAATAAAAAATCAGAATGTAGTTAGTTTTAAACATGATGTTTGCAACGTCTTCCTAAAAATATATTTTCTGATCAGGATTTTTTTTCTAGAAACTTTCTACTAATTGAGTTTGCAATATTTGAGTAATTTACTTTGCTTGTGATATCTGTATTTTTGCTTTAAATATTTTTTGTATAAATTTATCAACGTTTTTTGTTTAAAAACGTCTATTTTAATAATGCTGATTTTTAATAATTTCATGAAAGTGGCTATGCCAAATTAAGTTACCTCTTCAGTCTGCTACTTTAATTGTTGTTGCAAATATAAGCTATTATTTGAATCATGAATTTAAGGTGTCCTTATGAATAAATATTTATTTCGCAAAATATTGGACAATTAAATTAGAACTTTATTTGTAACAGTAGATACTTTATTTTTATAACAAATCAATCAATATCTTTGTTAGTCAATTTAAGCAAAATATGACTTAATCAGTTGATTTTTTGTGTTTTGACCTTCACAGATTAGCAATTAACTCATATTTGTTGTCTCAGTTTCTACGCCAATAATTGCTATTTGAAATACCTGTTAAAAATAACAGGTAATGTGTAATCTATCTGATAGGGATTTGAAGCTTTTAATTGTCTTTGTCCACTTTATTTATTATTAAGTTCATGCCAGAAACTCTTTTTAAGATCGACCTGACTAAGCCAATGTCTGAACAGGAGATTCCTGGGCACAATCGATGGCATCCTGATATTCCTGCTGTCGTCTCTGTCAAACCAGGCGATGTATTCCGAATTGAGTGTAAAGACTGGACTGACGGTCAGATTAAAAACGATGACGATCCTAGCGACATTAAAGATGTCGATCTTAATATCGTTCATGTTCTCAGTGGTCCAATAAGAGTAGAAGGTGCAGAACCTGGTGATATCTTAGTTGTCGATTTACTGGATATCGGTGCTCTTCAAGGAGATGAATGGGGTTTTACTGGCATTTTTGCTCAGAATAATGGTGGTGGTTTTTTAACAGACCACTTTCCTAAGGCTGCCAAAGCCTGTTGGGATTTGGAAGGGATTTATACCAGTTCTCGCCATATTCCTGGGGTACGTTTTGCTGGGATTACTCATCCAGGCTTGATCGGTTGTGCTCCATCGATGGAGTTATTGCAGACTTGGAATAGTCGAGAGCGAGCCTTGGTTGAAAAAGGTGGACCTCCTTGGAAGCCAGAGGTTCCGCCTTTGGCTGCATTACCTAATCCTGAACAGGCGGTTTTAGGTACTCTAACCGGAACTGAATTTGATCGAATTGCTGCGGAAGCGGCACGAACAGTCCCTCCGCGTGAACATGGAGGTAATTGTGATATTAAAAACCTTTCTAAAGGTTCAAGAATCTATTTTCCTGTTTATGTTGATGGGGCAAATCTCTCGATGGGAGATATTCATTTTTCGCAAGGGGATGGCGAGATATCATTTTGCGGCGCGATTGAAATGTCTGGTTATATTGACCTGAGCGTAGACATTATTAAAGGTGGCGTTGAAAAATATGGGATGATTAATCCGATTTTTAAACCTGGGCCTGTTGAACCTCACTATTCTGAATACCTAATTTTTGAAGGTATTTCTGTCGACGAGTTTTCTGGAGAACAGTATTATCTTGATGCCCATGTCGCCTATCGTAGAGCTTGTCTAAATGCGATTGAATATTTGAAAAAATTTGGGTTTACTGGCGAGCAGGCATATTTACTTTTGAGTTGCGCTCCAGTTGAGGGAAGAATTAGCGGAATTGTCGATATTCCCAATGCTTGCTGTACTTTAGCTTTGCCCACAGCTATTTTTGATCAAAATATTCTGCCTGTTTAAATCTTTTTTTATTGAGTACAGGATCTATATTTTGAGAGGGTAAATCATTTTTTATTCCCTCTATCAAGAAGTTACTGTTTCTTAAAACCACGATTTAATTATGATCGCAATTTTTGATCATTGCTCATTACCAATTTATTAGTTGCAATATGCCTTTATACGAATATCGTTGTCAAACTTGTGGTGAATTTGAATTTTGGCGATCGCTATCAGAATACAACAAACCAATGCCTTGTCCTGATTGTTCAATCGAAGCCACTAAGATAATTTCTGCGCCCAACATAAATTTGAATTCGGGAAGCTTTTCTGCAATCTCTCGTTCTCAAAATTCTGAACCAAGGTTGGTAAAGCAACAACCTCAAGAACCAGCTAAGCCAAGATATCAGACTACTACCAAAAGTCACAGACCTTGGATGGTTTCTCACGCACCATCAAGATTCTAAATCATAGAATCACGCCAAGAGGTTGTAAATTTTTGAGTTTGTAAGTTTTTTAACCTTGCGAGTGAAAGTCCCGCTTTCTAATCTTCGATTGAAAGTCGGGATGAAAACGAGCCACAGGTCTATTGATCATAAATTAACACTTTTGAATTAAAATCTTTATATACCAATAGCTTCGGTAGTTTTATAATAAATCTGGGCGTAAGGTAAAAACCTGAATTGACCCAGAATTGGGGGCTACTCAACCTAGATGCTTGACCAAAG
>CALKUU010000122.1 GCA_937996665.1 uncultured Xenococcaceae cyanobacterium
CTAGAGTTAAAAAGTGGAGCCGAGCAGAGTCGAACTGCTGTCCAGACTGGATATTTACCTTCTGCTCATTCACAGGCTTAGTTCTTATAATCCTAAGAACGGGAACCATCAATTATCCCTGATGGTAGGATTTTTCAGTAAAGTCTTAACGCGGTTAGTCAACTGAAAGTAACTAAAAGGTGCATCCGTTGGGGTTGCGTTTTAGCCGTTAACGGAGTCGGACTAAAAGCGAGCAAGCCTCAGTTGGGCTTAAGCAAAAACTGCCTGACGCTCGAATTTTACGATGTTGTTTGCATCTATATTTAGATTTGAGTCTGGATTTACGAGAGGATACTCACTCTCGACCTGTATCACAAATTAGCTTTCGCCAACCTGTCGAAACCATTACGGCCCCTTGATGAATTCATTGTAGCGGAATTTTTGATCAACGAAGATGTGGGAAACCGAATCTAATCAGAATGTAAACTCAAACATTAAAAAATATTGAGTAGTATTACCATTCATATTGCTCAAGTCAGATTGATTTTAGACTGATAAGTCTATGCCTTTGTGATCTAGGCTCTTAGCAGTTTCAGAAATTTCAATTAGTAAATTACTTTCCTGACTATGTTTCCTATTCATCGTCCTCGCCGTCTTCGCTCCTCGACTCAATTGCGCCGTATGGTGCAAGAGAATACGCTTACTACTAGCGATCTTATCTATCCTTTATTTGCTGTGCCAGGAACTTCTGTTGCCAAAGAAGTTTCTTCGATGCAAGGAGTATATCAACTCTCTGTCGATAAAATTGTTGAAGAAGCGAAAGAAGTCTACGATTTAGGAATTCCTGCCATTATCTTGTTTGGGATTCCCGAAACTAAAGATATCGAGGCAACTGACGCTTGGCATGACTGCGGCATAGTTCAAAAAGCAGCCGAGGCTGTCAAAAAAGCTGTACCTGATTTGGTGGTAATTGCTGATACTTGTCTATGTGAGTATACAACTCATGGTCATTGTGGTTATTTAGAAGTTGGCGACCTCTCAGGAAAGGTTTTAAACGATCCAACTCTAGAACTATTGAAAAAGACAGCAGTTGCTCAGGCGAACGCTGGGGTTGATATTATTGCGCCTTCGGGAATGATGGATGGGTTTGTAACCTCGATTCGCGAAGGTTTGGACGCTGCTGGGTTTACTGATATTCCGATTCTTTCTTATGCGGCTAAATATGCTTCGGCCTATTATGGCCCGTTTCGCGATGCGGCTGAGTCTGCTCCTCAATTTGGCGATCGCCGAACCTACCAGATGGATCCTGGCAACGGCAAAGAAGCACTCAAAGAAGTTGCCCTAGATATTGCGGAAGGTGCAGACATGTTAATGGTCAAGCCTGCTCTTTCCTATATGGATATTATTTGGCGAGTTAAAGAAATGACTAATTTGCCAGTGGCTGCTTACAATGTTTCTGGTGAATACTCGATGGTTAAAGCCGCAGCAGCTAATGGTTGGATCGATGAGCGCAAAGTTGCGCTAGAAACTTTGACTAGTTTTAAGCGGGCTGGTGCAGATTTGATTTTGACCTACCATGCTAAAGATGCTGCTCGTTGGTTGAGTGAATAGTAGTCCTCGTTAATTAGCTTTTTTTCAACAATTTTGCAATTAAAGCAAATCGAGTCTAGTTCAGTTAAATTTGCTGAACTAGACTCGATTTTTCGGGTTAAGTTATTTTGTGGCTCGCGGTTTTGATCAGAGAATTTGCACAAATCAAATATAGAGTTCATTGATACTCAATAACAGACTCAAATCACTCAAATCACCATGAAGTTGACTATTGCTAACTAGACATTTAGTGGAGGCTAATGATTTATTGGATTAATGCTTTTTTATGAGCTGACTATTTGTCTATTAAGTGCAATCTTCTCTTAATTCGGACTTTTTTCGATTGGCACAAAAAAGCAACCATGAACGCGCC
Source organism: uncultured Xenococcaceae cyanobacterium (assembly GCA_937996665.1). Lineage (GTDB taxonomy): Bacteria > Cyanobacteriota > Cyanobacteriia > Cyanobacteriales > Xenococcaceae > Hyella. Next base: position 1,943 of record CALKUU010000122.1, read on the forward strand.
AAGTGTGGTCTTGTTGCTGCTGCATGACATAAGTAGCTTTAACTATTTCTCCGTCCTTATCCATCAAGATCAGGTTTTGTGCAGGAAAATTATCAACAAGAGTTAATTCTCGGAACATTACTGACCGAGGACTATAAACAACCCCGTAATTGTTTTTTACCATCTGCTTAAAACTAGCCCAATTGCCAAACTGCTTCTGGATGGCAGGAGAAGCTAAGGAAAAAGCAGCAATAAAGTCATCTTTCTGAAAAGCTGTAAGTTGCTTTTCTATGGTTTGACGGATTTCAGCTTTGTCAAGTTCGGTTATATACATTGTGCGTTAAATCGTAAATGATGATAGCTCGCCGTAAAATTTGCAGTGACTTATTTGGGTAAATCACTATTATTAAATTACATTCTCTTCGAGTAGTTTCAAGGATCCTACTAGGTATATCTTACTCAAAGCAGGTATTGAAGTAATCATAACAATTCTACTAATAAAAATTACCTTTTTACAAAAAAAATCTCAAAAAATATTTTTTATTTTTCCTAAAATAATGAACCATTGTAGATATAAATAAAAAAATTATTAAAATTAATCGGTATTGGAGTATGATTACTGCCATAGACTAATTACTGGACAGTTCAATTTATGTCCTTGTTGATTTTAGTTGCAGAAGACGATCCTGGGGTCAGGATGACTATTAATGGCTATCTAGAATCTTTCGGATACGCTGTAATTTTGGCAGAGGACGGCAAGCAAGCATTGTCGATGATTCAAAAATACCATCCTCATCTTTTGATATCAGATATCAATATGCCTAATTTGAATGGTTATGATTTGGTTCGAGAAATTCGTAAATTTCCTGAGTTTCGATTACTCCCAGTAGTTTTTTTGACAGATTACAATGAAGTAGCAGACAGAGTCCAAGGTTATCAAGTTGGTTGTGATGCTTATTTAGCAAAGCCTTTTGAATCAGAAGAACTAGAGGCAATTGTTCGTAATCTTTTAGCGCGATCGCAAATTTTTCTTACTGAGTTAAGTGTAGCTAAAATTCAGTATCAAGATAATTTTGATAGTAGCGAAGTCAATAACCAAGAAAAAGAAAAAGAGCAACAAGTAAAGATAGAACTAACCGAAAAAGAAGAACAAGTCCTAGCTTTGGTTCTCCAAGGGTTTTCAAACATGAATATTGGAGAGGA